>JANXOJ010000333.1 GCA_025353625.1 Planctomycetota bacterium
CAATGGTACGCCCACCGGCTCGATTGACTTTTTCGACAATACGACAAGCGTCGATCTTGGCACCGGTGGTCTCGATGGCAGTGGCAATGCCTCCTTAGACGTTTCGTTTGCGTCGTTGGGCAACCATACGATCACTGCCACCTACTTGGGCGATAGCACTTTTAGCTCGTCGAGTAGTTCGACCGCTATCAATATCACGCTTGCTTCAAACTTATCGATTACAGCAAATAACAATTCGCCCAGCCAGGGCGATGCGAACGGGGTTGCCGTCAACGTAAGCTCAGGTTCCGGCACTCCGACCGGCTCGGTTGAATTATTTGACGCGACAACGAACACCGCTCTTGCCTTCGCCGGTCTCGATGGCTTCGGCAATGTGTCGTTCGATATTTCCTCGCTTTCGTTCGGCGGGCACTCGATCGTGGCATTTTATCAGGGTGATGGCACGTACGGTGGATCGGACAACGCAACGTTCATTACGGTTCGTTTCGGCACGAGTACGTCGTTGTCGGCATCGAACGGCTCGCCAACCTTCGGCGATACGATCACCCTTTCGGCCTCGGTCTTTTCTAATAATGGCACGCCGACCGGGTCGATTGATTTTTTTGACACCACAACCAACACCGACCTCGGATCGGCCGCAGTGGACGGCAGCGGCAATGCGTCGCTAGACGTTGCGGCTTCCCCTGGGGGCACGCATACGATTGTTGCCGCGTACTCCGGCGATAGTAACTTCAACGTTTCGAGTGGTACAACCGACATTGCAGTTCAACTGGCCGACTCCGCCACGGTGCTTGCGGCATCGAATAGCGAACCGGTCTTTGGTGAAACGTTGACATTTGCGGCCACGGTCGTTGCGATGGATTCCACTCGCGGTACTCCGACCGGTTCTGTCGATTTCTTCGACGCTTCGACGAGCATCGATCTCGGCACGGTCGGCCTCGATGGCAGTGGTATCGCCACGATCAATACGTCCTCGCTCGCATTGGGCGGTCACTTGATTGTTGCTAGCTATAATGGCGATGGAAATTTCGCTAGTTCCAACGACAATTTCACCGCGATCGTCAACCCTGCCGATACGCAGGTTGCGCTCAGCACGCCCACTCCTTCCGCCCATTACGGCAAAACGGTGACGTTTACGGCCATCGTTACGCCGACCATCGGCAATGGCACACCAACCGGCAGCGTGGACTTCGTTGATACAACCAGCAACACCGACCTCGGCACGGCCAGCCTCAGCGGCACTTCCGCAACGCTGAGCGTTGCGATGCTCTTCGTCGGAACGCACGTCATTCAGGCCAATTATCTCGGCGACGGCAATTTCAATGCTAGCGGCTCGACCGCGCCTCTGAATGAATCGGTGAACTATATCACGAGTAGTTCGGTTCAGGCTTCCAACGCTACTCCCACGTTCGGCCAGTCCGTTACGTTTACCGCATCGGTAGTTGCGGTCGCACCGGGGAGCGGCACGCCCACCGGCACCGCGACATTCTTTGACGGCAATACTTCCCTAGGCACGGCAACGCTCGCGTCCGGGGTCGCAACTATTTCAACCACTTCATTGACGTTAGGGCAACATCGAATCTCCGTCAGCTACGGCGGCGACGGAGCGGACTACGCGGCCAGCGATTCACAAAACGTTTCGCTTTCCACCATTACTACCGTGGCGGGCACGGGGAGCAGCGGGTACACGGGCGATTCGAGTGCCGCCACTGCCGCAACGCTCAATCTGCCGTTCGGGATTGCAGTCGACGCCGCCGGAAATCTCTTTATCGCAGATACGGCCAATTCCGTGGTGCGAAGAGTGGACCACACTACCGGCATCATCACAACCGTGGCGGGCATTGGCAGCAGCGGCTATAGCGGCGACGGTAGCCTCGCCACGGCGGCAAAGTTAAATTTACCGTACGGCATCGCACTCGATTCCGCCGGAAATCTCTACATTGCCGATTCCAGCAACAACCGAATTCGTGAAGTGGACCACGTCACTGGAAATATCTCGACCATCGCCGGAACCGGCAGCAACACATTTGCCGGCGATGGCGGTCAGGCCGCGAACGCCGGTCTGCGAGGGCCGCGCGGTTTGGTCTTCGATTCTTCCGGAAACCTCTTCGTTGCCGACTATGGTGATGGGCATGTGCGCAAGATCGACCGTGCTACCGGTATTATTACCACGGTGGCGGGCGTGGGGAGTTTTAGCGGTTTTGGCGATGGCGGATTAGCCACGAATGCCGGCATGGACCCCTTTGGCCTCGCCATGAGTTCCAGCGGCGACCTCTTCATCGCGGACCCGGCAAACAATCGCATTCGAAAAATTGACCATGCCACCGGCCTGATTAGTACCGTTGCCGGAACGGGTAGCCTGGGATATTCGGGCGATGGCGGACAGGCCACCGCTGCCCAGTTGGCATTTCCTGACAGCATCGCTTTAGATTCTGCGGGACACCTATTCATCACCGATTCCGGTAATGCTTGCGTTCGGCAAGTTGATCTGGCCACGGGCACGATAACCTCGACCATCGGCAACGGCAATCCCGGCTACAGCGGCGACGGCGGAGCAGCAACTAACGCAACGCTCACCGGTCCTTACGGCGTGGTTGTCGATTCCGAGGGCAGCCTATTCGTCGCCGACACCGGCAACAACGTCATTCGGAAGGTGGCCAGTCAAGACGCTTTGGTTGGCGTCACCAAGGCCACGCCCACCCTGTCGGTTAGCGATAGCGGCGGAACCTACAATCGCTCGGCTTTCTCCGCCACGGTGGCATTGGCAGGCGCAGACGGCACGAACGTCGCAAGCCTCGAAGGCGTAAGCCCAACAATAACGTACTATGTCGGCGCAAGTGTCAGCGGTGGCGGTTCGGGCGTCGCTCCCGTCCACGCGGGTACGTATACCGTAGTGGCCAATTTCGCCGGCAGTGCCGACTATTTGTCGGTGCAGTCCGCTCCGGTCACCTTCGTCATCTCGACGGCAACCCTTACCGGAAGCGTTACCGCCTCCAATCGCGTTTACGATGGCACGACGGCAGCCGTGATTGCCTCCCGCTCGCTCAGCGGCGCGGTGAGCGGCGATACGGTAAGTCTTATCGGTGGAACGGCAACGTTCGCCGACAAGAACGTCGGCAACGGCAAAACGGTCACCGCCACCGGTTTGAGCCTCAGCGGAACCGATGCGGGCAACTACGCCCTTGCATCGACTTCGGCGACGACAACGGCCAACATTAGCGTGTTGACGATCAACGGCAGCGTTACCGCATCCAATCGCGTATACGACGGCACCACGGCAGTCGCGATTGCCTCCCGCTCGCTCAGCGGCGCGGTGAGTGGCGATACGGTAAGTCTTGTCGGTGGAACGGCAACGTTTGCAGACAAGAACGTCGGCAACGGCAAAACGGTCACCGCCACCGGTTTGAGCCTCAGCGGAGCCGATGCCGGCAACTACGCGCTCGCCTCGACTTCCGCGACAACAACGGCCAACATTAGCGTCTTGACGATCAACGGCAGCATAACCGCCGCCAATCGCGTTTACGACGGCACCGCGGCGGCGACAATCGCCTCCCGCTCGCTCAGCGGCGCGGTGAGCGGCGATACGGTAAGTCTTGTCGGTGGAACGGCAACGTTTGCCGACAAGAACGTCGGCAACGGAAAGACGCTAATGTTGGCCGTTGTCGTCGCGGAAGTCGAAGCGAGTGCGTAGTTGCCCGCATCGGCTCCGCTGAGACTCAAACCGCTGGCGGTGACCGTCTTTCCGTTGCCGACGTTCTTGTCGGCAAACGTTGCCGTTCCACCGACAAGACTTACCGTATCGCCGCT
>JANXOJ010000354.1 GCA_025353625.1 Planctomycetota bacterium
CAAAAATTCGTCCACTTCCACCGCTCGACCATTGCCCCGGCTGGGATGAGGGCCGCTTTATCCATCATGGCCATCATAAAAAAGAAGAAGGCCAGCGTGCCGACCTGGGCCGTTCCGCAACCGATGCCGGAAAGGAAGAAACCCTTCGTTCCCAACAGACCATACGCAAAGCCGCCGGTCGTCTTGCCGGCCGCGTCGAGGATCGATATCACTCCCAAGCCTCGATTGAGGACCGTATCGGGCAGATCGAGGGCCGCTTTCCAACCCGGTGCGACGGCGCCATTGGAGAAGTTGCCCCATCCGAAAGCAAATCCATAGACCCAAAACGCGATGCAGCTTAACGGGAAGAGCATCAGGTTCATGGCCACGGTGCTCAAGGCGTGTTTGGCCCGGCAAAACCCGGTTTCAATCATGGCAAAGCCGATGTGCATGAACATCACAACAATCGCGGCCAACAAGAGCCAAAGCACGCCGATCGACGGTAGGGACGTCGGCAGGGAAGTCGGTAGCGAGGAGGGCACGGCGGAGACCGGTGCAGTCGCGGTCGCATCGGCCGCCCATCCCTGGCCGCCCGCGAACGAGCAGACAGTGAAGCTTCCGGCAGCGACAAAGAATCGCTGGAAGGACAGTTTGCACATCATAATCGGAGCCTCTATTGATCGAACCCAGGAAAGGCAGAACCCACAAATGTAAAGTAGCTACAGAGAGAACACAGAGGTCACAGAGAAAAAATGATGTAACAACAAGATCCAAAAGCTTCCATCGCACAATACCGCACCTCGCTGCCCTTCCTCGGTGTTCTTTGTGCCTTCTGTGTGCCGTCTGTGGCTAAAAAACAACGCCCATCCCCACGGCGGACTTTCCATCCAATTCGACTACCATCGTACCGTGTGAAGCGAGACCATGCAACCAAGCACATAAATCGAGCTCCAAAAACGATCCGGAACGCCGCGCCTCACTTAGACGCGGCGTTCCGGCAACGATTTCTAATTGCCATCCGTGGCCGCATCGTCAGTTGATGGCAACCGTTTCCGGCTTGCTGGTTAAAAGGATCGACCTGCCCTTCTTCTTGCTGGCAAAGACGAAGTAGCCCAAGCCATAGAGGCCCCACACTCCCGCGATGCCCAGGGCAACGTACGGTTCCTTGGGACTCATGCCCGACACTACGGAGGGTCCGATGATGTAGAACAACATGCAGGCCAAGTTCGCCAACAGGCCGAACACCGGGACGACCACATGCTTGAAGCCGTGGAAGCTGTGGTGTTCGCGGAAGGCGACGATAGCGATGATGCAGGTCAACATGTAGAGCAGGAAGGTGCCGAAGTTGCTCACCAGGGTGGCAACGAGCAGGCTATTGGGCAGGCTCGCGGCAAAATCCTTGCTGAAGACCAGAAACTTAGGATACCAGAAGCTAGCCTTCTGAGAATCGGTCAACGCCGAGTTCAGCGCGTCGGTCGCCGCCGGGCCGCAGAGATACCAAAGGACCGAGAGGATTCCGACGAATGCCGAGACAAAGGCCAGCGTCCAAATGGCACGGTGCGGCGTGAGCTTGTTGCCGTGCAACATGCCAAAGTGCGAAGGCACTTCATCGTCGCGACCCATGGCATAGGTCACGCGGGCACCCGTACTCATGCACGAAAGCGTCGTACCGATCAGGGCCAGGAAGACCGTGAACGCCTGGATCAACATGTACCAGCGTGCGGCGTCGTAGCTGCCGAAGAGCCACGTGCCGGTGATAACCATCATGTCGGCGATCGGGGCACTGGAGCCGGCGGCCCTCGTCAGGCCGTAGCCCGAGTTGAGGAAGTAGCCGGCAGCAAAGTACTGGATCAAGTAGCAGACCACGCCTTGGATAAAGAGCGACAGGATTACGGCGCGGGGAATATCGCGCTTGGCGTTCTTCGCTTCTTCGCCCATGGAGGTCACCGACTCGAATCCGACGAGGATCAAGATGGCGATACATGCCTGAATAATTGTGAAGCTGAAGTTGTGCGGCGTCACGACGGAGGCCGCCGTGGGATGGAAGTTGAACGTTTTTGGATCCTTATCGGTTCCTTCACCGCTGAAGGCGTCCGAACCCGCATAGCTTAACGTAAAGCCCAACGGCACCAGTTTGCCGTCTTTCAGTGCCGGCTTGTCGTCCTTCTTCTCGTAGTCCGGGAACGGGTCGCCCACTTCAAATCCGGCGGGCAGCGGCAAATCCTTGGACTCCAAATCTTCCTTGACGATGATTTTGTCCTGGGTCTTCCATATAGGCTGCTTCTTATCGTCAACCTTGGGAGTTTTCTTTTCGTCGGCCCAAGTGTCCTGAACGAATACCGGCTTGCCCTCTTTATCGACCTTTGGCTTGCCGTCTTCGCCGGTGTCCTGAATATTATCCTGGAAGACTTGGTACGGCACGGCCTTGCCGCTACTGGCAAGATAAAGTGCTGGAGAGCCTTCCTTGTTGTGGCTCATGCGATAGCCCAAGGCAATCACGGAGAAGACCAATAGGGCACTGATCTGAATCACGTTGATGGCCACGTTCACGCCCGTCGTGCCCGTCACACCGTTGTAGGCAATGTAGGCGACGCCGAACGAGAAGACGATGCAGAACCCGATCATCAGCACGGGGCTATTGAGCGACGAACTGAAGGTATCCGGCCAAAAGATGCTCGACAGATAGCCGACGAGAATGGCCGTCACACCGACCATCACGCCGGGGTAGATCCAGTAATACAAGTGACTCGCCCAGCCGATAATGAACTTCGACAAGCGAGCGAACTTGTAGGCACCGGTCTTGGAGAGGAAAGCCTGCTCGGCGAAGAAGTACGACGATCCGGCTCCCGGATAGAGCTTGGACAATTCCGCATAGGATATGGCGGTCGCGAAGCACAGCAGCAAGGCACCGATGATGCCGAACCACATATCGCTGCCCGCCATGGGGGCGCCATATTGGGACTGCTGAGCGTACGTCAGCCAGAGAAAGGCACCAGGCGCGATGAGGGCCATGGCGTTCATCGTCAGGCCGGTGAGGCCCAACGTTTTTTTCATTTCGGTCGGGGGAGGACTGCTGGACATTAAACACCTCGTAAAATTGCCTAGAGATACAGGACTAAAGTCATAGGAGACTTAGCCAAGCGCCGTCCGCGGAATCCTACGGCCAAGAACTAAGCGACCTTAACGAAAAACACGCGATGGAATGCCCAGCCACCGTTCGCACGGTAATTACCAACTGAGCAAGTCCTACGGAAAAACCTTTACAAGCAAAGCGCATGCCACGTCACTTTGGGTAGAGTGCCAAAAACGTCACGCGAGCGTTAAAAACCGATAAAAACGGCATTCTCATATAAAATTAGTGGCTTTTCTTCGCTCAGGGGCTGCGCAATAACTGCGCAGGTAATGCGCATTTTCTCAATAATCGCCGTGAATATCGGAGGAACAACTTTTTCCCTATATTTCAGCACCCGCTTCTGGGCCTGCCTTTGCTTGGCCAATCTTGATCCCAGGTCGGCACTGTGATTCTAGGTCGGCACTGTGATCCCAACTCGGCACGGCGCGAAACCTTTTCCGACAGGCGGGGTTTAGAGAACAAGTGGCGGACATGAGCCGAGTGTTTGTACCGGCTCTGATCGTCCCAAACAACTAATCACCCCCCTGGCAGGAGTATTTTCCATGTTGCGTGTTTTCTTGGCGTTCGCTTTGGCTGTCGGCCTCAGTGCGTCCGCTTACGCAAAAGACAAAGCCCCCCAAAAGACCCCCGAGGAGGTCTTCAAGGATCTTGACGCCAACGGCGACGGCAAGGTCACTTTGGAGGAGTTCCAGGCCCCGGTCAAAAAGAAGCTTGAAGGTCAGGACGACAAGAAGATTAAGGCCGCTTTGAAAAAGTCGCAGAAGCGTTTCGAGCAGATCGACGCAGACAAAGACGGCAACCTATCGCTCGACGAACTCAAGAATGCTCCCCCGGAAGCCAAGGCTAAGAAAAAGAAGCAACCGGCGAAGTAGTTCTCCAATCCTACCTTCCGTAGCGGGTCTGAAGCGTCTCTTGCCCCCACCTCGAAAGCTTCAGTCGTACGCAGCGGAAACAACAGGCGGAAGTTGCGGGCCATACCGGCCCCCTTCCGCCTTTGTTGTTTCTTGTTGCGGGTTTATGCTGGGTGCAAGGTTCTTAGTGCCGTAATGAGTTGCGACAACATTTCTTCGGTGTGGCCCCAGGTGAGGCTGATCCGCAGACAGGCTTCGCCCGCGGGCACGGTCGGCGGGCGGATTGCCGGAACGAAAATGCCTTGCTGTTTTAGGCACGACGCAAGTTCCACTGCCCGTTTCGAGTCGCCGATTACTACTTGAACAATCTGACTGGCCGACCGGCCCAGCGACCAGCCTTGCACGGCCAGTTCTTCGCGCAATGCGCCGGCACGGGCCAGCAACTCGTGTCGCCGGTGCGGCTCCGCGGCGACGATCTCGATCGCTTGCAAAGCGGCGGCAGCAATCGCGGCGGGTGCGGCGGTGGAGTAGATGTACGACCGGGCGCGATTCACGAGCAAATCGATCAGCGCACGACTGCCGCTGACGAACCCGCCCGCACAGCCCAATGCCTTGCTCAACGTGCCAATCCGCGCCGTTACGCAATCTTCCACGCCCAGTCGTTCGGCCAAGCCACGGCCCGTGTCGCCGAAGACGCCGGTAGCGTGGGCTTCGTCGATCGCGAGCATTGCCTGATGGTGCTTGGCAAGATCGGCCAATTCAACGAGCGGGGCAAGATCGCCATCCATGCTAAAGAGAGTATCGGTCACGATGAGGCGTCGGCGGTAGTTCTGCGATCGATCCAAGAGCGAACCGAGTTGCTGCCAATCGGCATGACGATAGGCCCTCACGTCGGCGCGCGATAGTCGGCATCCGTCCCAGATACTCGCATGATTTTTTGCATCGCTGAAAACAACGTCGCCAGGACCGGCCAGCGCGGTGACGGCCGCCAGGTTTGCCGCATAGCCGGAGGGAAACAGCAGCGCGGCCTCGGTCCCTTCAAATTTGGCAAGGCGTTGCTCCAGGCAGCGGTGCGTCTCGCCGCGGCCGGAAATCAGGGGGCTGGCCCCGCTGCCGATGCCTTCCCGTCGGATGGTGCCGATTGCCGCCTCGGCCAAACGAGGGTCGGCGGCTAAGGCCAGATAATCGTTCGAGCCGAAATTCAAGCAGTCGCGGCCATCGACGACGATTCGTGCCGACTGTGCCCCCGCGCGCGCGGTCACCCTCCGCCGCAGACCGTCGGCTTCCAGGGCAGCCAGTTCGTGTTCAATCCAATCGAGCAAGGTTGGTGGCCGTCGAGAAATATGCGGTGAGGCGATAGCCTTCGCCCAGGTGCATGAGAACTTCAAGAATCAAGAGGTCGGCGCGCGTCGCGACGTGACGGCTGCTTCGCTCACCCAGGCCATGGATCATATCTTCGACCACATCGAGGTGCATTTGTACCGTTTGGCCCGCCGAAATACCGGTCGACACCAGGAACGCCCCCAGCCGTTGAAGTTCTTCCGCCAGATTACCCGACCCCATGATAACATAAATCCGCAGCAACTCGCGGTAGTGGGCCGCCAGTTCCGCCGGCAAGACAACCTGCGAATCGAGTTCCGCATCCGGGCGGAATTCGTTGCATAGACGCGACGCCTGCTCCACGGCGGTACGCTGCTCTTGCAATAGTCGGCGGGCGTCGTCCTGCTCGCGTTGCGAACGGCTCTGCTCAAGTTGTTGGAAGCGGCGATTTTCGCGCAGCAGATGGTGTCGATGCACGGCGCGAGCGACAATCCAAATAAGATTACGGGTGGAGGTCGTATCGACGCAGACGTAGCCATCGGCACCGACCTCGTAGCAAAGCACGCCTAGCTCTTGTTCGCTCTGCGATCCGAGAACGACGATCGGTTCTTCCGCTCCGCCGGCGCGGTAGCCCTCGATCAGGTCGAGGGCATCGAGTTGGCCCGGTTCGTGGCTGACGAGTATTGCATCGAAGACCTCATCGCGGAGCCGTTCCACACCGGCGGCCTGCCCCGCGGCTTCCTCGAGCACAATCTCGGCCGCGCTATCGGCGGCAAATGCCTCGGCCAACCAAGCCCCCGTGCGGCTTCGCGCGGCAATATAGAGAACCTTCAACCGCCCCGGCATGCCGTTGAACAGGGCATCGCCGCCGAAGATTTCGATTTTCAGATCGTTGGATGTGGTGCCCATGAAAGTATCTTAACTTTAGGTTGGCACAGGGTAGCAAAAGGGCCTAGCGGCGTCAATGCAATGCACCCGGCGCGAAAGGGTGCATTGCAGCTTTTGTCAATTTCGGCGGGGGCTTTGGGTGGGATGGGGCGTCGGTCCGCTCAGCGCGGCGGCACGAATTGAAATCAAACGGCTGGAAGCCGACCTGGCAGGAGTGTTGGAAAGATTATGAACCACGAAAGGCACGAATGACACGAAATAGTAAGCGGGAAAAGATGGGTTGATGCGATCCCCGGTCTTTCCTCCCCACTCTTCTTCCATTTCGAGTTCTTGGTGCCTTTCGTGGTTCAAAACAACATCCATGAAAAAGCTCACCGCCCAAGGAGGCTGACGCGTGAAAATGCCCTGGAAATTCGCCTTGACACGCGAGCGGAAATTGCGACAATCCGGCCCTTGGAATTGTCGGGTTGGTGATCGGACCGTTCGGTCCAGCGGCCAGACGTGAACGAAATCGCGCGTGCGGCATGGAGGCCTAGCGCTGTGCAAATCT
>JANXOJ010000359.1 GCA_025353625.1 Planctomycetota bacterium
CACGTCGCACGTCTCATACTTTGTCATCGGTGCGAATCTCCATTTTAGGACGGCAAACGATTTGGCAGGTGCGTTGCCGCGGGCGACCGTCGATGGTGGCACTACATTCAAAGCAGATGCCCATCCCGCAGACCGGACCGCGCGGCATGCCGGTCACCGAAAAATGCGTTGCATCGATACCGGCGATGGCTAAAGCGGCCGCCGCGCTCGTTCCGGCGGCAACGACCAGTGGCTGCCCATTGATGTAGACGGTCATGGAATTATTCATGCTTGCCCCCTTCCAGGAGGCGGGCCGGCAGATAGGGCTCGCACGGAATCCGCGACGGTCGATTGAGCAGTTGATCGGCGATCAATGCGGCCGTGCCTAGCGAAGTCGTGATTCCAAGCCCCTCGTGCCCGGTGGCAAGATAAAGCCCCGGCAGTTCCGGCCAAGGCCCGATGAGCGGCCGATTGTCGGGCGTTGTGGCACGGAAACCGGTCCACGTTCGCACCACGTTGAGCCGGCGTAGCCCCGGCAGGTAGTCGAATGCGCGTTGGAGCATCTTACGTAGGATGCCTGCTTCAATATCGCCGGACTCGACATCGAACTGTCGCGATGATCCGATGAGCAGTTGGCCGGTGTGCCGTGGCTGGACGTTGAAGGCAACCGATTCGGTGGCCGTGCCGTGGGCGTTTTTGACGTACCCCAATTCGATCAGTTGATGCCGGATGAAACCGGGATAGCGATCGGTGATTGCCAAGTGCCCTTTGCGCGCGCGAATCGGCAAGCCCGGCGTAAGCCGTGCGGCTGCGGCACCGGTGGCGTTGATGATGGCCCCGGCGGAAAGCCGCGTGCCATCGGCAAGTTGCACGCTTTCGCCGTCGAGCGATACGACACGGGTGTCGAGATGAAGCCTGGCACCATGTCGTTGCGCTTCTTCAATCATCCAGCGCGCCGCACAGGGCGGATAGACGACGGAATCGCCCGGTACGACCAAACCTCCGGCCAGCCCAGGGCGAAGTTGCAACTCGGCCTCGGCCAGTTGCTTTGCGTCGAGCAGTTCGCCGAAAACTCCTCGCGAGCGCAGCGCATCGGCCTTGGTCCGCGCGGCTGCCAGTTCCTCGTCATCGGCCGCCACCCAAAGCGTGCCGAAAGGATCGTGCTCGCAATCCGCCGGCAGTTCGGCGGCCAACTCGTGCCAAAGCTGCTGCGAATAGTGCGTCAGGGCAAACTCAGCCGGATCGTCGTCGATCACCACGATATGGCCCATGCCGGCAGCCGTGGCGCCGCCGCCGATCATCGATGCATCGACGACCGTTACCTTCAGCCCTTCGCTGGCCAGCGCACGCGCGCAGGCGGCTCCCACGATTCCAGCCCCCACAATGACGACGTCGCCGACGGTTTTCATGTGACGACCAACGGAATTCCATGAACGAACGGGTCGCGCGGATCGAGGACGAGCGTCGCCTCGCCAGTGATAAATGCCGTGCCGCGAATGCGCGGGTAAATGCGGCCGTCAATAACTTCCACCCAGCCTTCAAACAGGCTGCCGACAATGCTCTCCTGTCGCCATATCTGGCCCGGTTGCAATTTGCCATCGGCCACAAGGCACGCTAGCTTTGCGCTCGTTCCGGTGCCGCAGGGCGAACGGTCGTAGGCCCGACCGGGGCAGAGCACGTAGTTTTTGCTATCGGCCTCGGGGTGTTCGGCCGGGCCGAAAAGCTCAATGTGATCGATATTCTGTCCATCGGCGCCGGCAATACCTTGGGCGGTCAACGCTTGCCGAATCTTCCAAGCGCAATCGCCAAGCCGTTCGAGATTGGATAGCGTTACGCGCTGCCCATGATCGTCGACCAGAAAAAACCAGTTGCCGCCCCAGGCCACGTTGCCGTGCATTTGGCCGTAACCGGGTACTTCCAGCGGCACGCGGGCCGCATGACGGTAGCTTGCCACGTTTTCGACGGTGACCTGCCCCGCTTCATCGAGCGATGCCGCAATCGTGCCTACCGGAGTTTCGATGCGGTGCGTGCCCGGCTTCACGCGGCCCAACGCCGCCAGCGTTACCATCAGGCCGATCGTGCCGTGGCCGCACATATTCAAAACGCCGACGTTGTTGAAGAAGATCACACCCGCCGCGCACGTAGGATCGACCGGCGGGCAAAGCAAGGCCCCCACCATCACATCGGAGCCGCGCGGTTCGTTCACGACCGCCGCGCGAAACCAGTCGAACTCGGTGCGCAAGCGTTCGCGGCGGGCGGCCATGTCGCCGGACCCCAAATCGGGACCGCCTTCAATCACCACGCGCGTTGGCTCGCCGCCGGTGTGCGAATCAATCGCGCGAATCCCACATCTCCCCTCTCCCGCGATCTTGAGTGCGCGGTGCTCTGGCAGCGGGGCCGGAGGTGGGGGCAGAGTTTTTGCGAAGAGACTATTTTTACTCGACCGATCTTTCTCTCTCATTTCCCCTTCCCCTTATACCGCTCAATCTGCTTGGTGAAGCTAGGCGTATCCGGCTCCATCTTAGCGCACTGCTCTTCGAGTCGCAAAGCCTCAGCTTTGTCGCCTCGGCGAAAGTGGACCTCCGCCAGCGTGTCGAGAATTCCGGCCGACTTAGGCTTCAATTCGACCGCACGCTTGGCATGTTCCAGGGCCTTGTCGAGATCGCGGTCCAAGTTGGCGGCAAGCCAAGCAAGGTCGTTGTGCAAGGTCGCGGCGCGGGGAAACTTGATGAGAAGCGACTCGTGGGTCTCCATCGACCTGCGATACATCGCCTCCGCCTCGGCGTCCGCACCATGCTTCTTCAATTCGGGCGTCAGATCGAGCACCGTTTGTATGTAGGCCGGCATCGCCGCTTCAACAAGGTGTATCTGCTCGATCGCATCGGCGGTCTTTCCTTGCTGTAGCAACAGCATGGCGCGAGCCGTATGGGCCAAACGAGGCAAGCGGAGATAGAACAAAGGATCGCGGAGCAAGACGTTGCCTTGCAGCAAGCCGACGGAAACTTGATCGAAGGCCGAGGCTGCGACCGCGTAGTCGGCTTTCAGCATGGCCGCGTCGGCGATTTCAATCAAGGTTTGCAACCGCGCCCGGTCGCCCATATCGCACGTACGCAGCAGCAACTGTTGCTGCCGTGCGACCTCGTCTTTTTGATCGCGTTGCTGGAATGTCTGAATCAGTTCAAAGCGACTGCTAGAGTCGGCCAGGGGCACCATGAGAGCCAACTCCATCCGCTTGCGGCCATCGTCCCGATCGATCTTGTATCGAAGCGAACCGAGCAGATATAAGGCCGCAGCGCAACTTCGATCTTTGGTCCAAGCCGACTCGAACATTCGTAGTGCCGATGTGGGACTCTCCTTCTCGATCAAAATGCCGCGCTCGACGATATCCTGGGCAGGGATTTCAGCCGACCCGCCGCGAAGGACGTTGCGAACAAACATCGTACGATCGCCCCACTGCCGGCCAAGTTTGGCAAGTGCTAGGAATCTCCGCGAACGTTGCACCGTGGCACTGCCCGACGACTCGTCGTCCGTAGCATCGCTTTGCACGAGGTTTTCGACTATTCGCGCCAGTTCCACAGCCGCGATCTTTTCGTCCCCTGCGGGTTTTGACGCCAATAGACCGCGCAATCGCCGCAAGGCGTCCGGATGGTCGTCGCCGGGGAATTTGTCGTGGATGGCTTTGAAAAAGAGCGATGCCAACTCGCCTCGTTCGCCGTAGAGGGCCTGAAAGAAGACCGCTGCATTGGCGGGGAATGCCACCACGGCCTTGGCGGCTAATGTGTCCGCGATGTCGCCGCGACCGGAGCTTGCCTCGGCTTCGATCAGCAAATAGAAAGGAAAAGCCTCGGGCGGCTGACGCTTGGTTGCGGCCTCAGTGAGTGCGGCAATTAAGGAATTCGCCTGATCGTCCTCTCCCAATTCCTGCAAATCGCGAAGCACGCGGCTGGCAAAGCGGACGCGATCCGGCGCGATCGGACCTTTGGCAACTTCGAGCCAAATGGACCAGTCGTACTTCGCCGGCAAAGGAAGCGGTAACTTCGCCCGCCGAAAGGCTTCTTCGATCCGATTTTGCGCGACGAGCAAATCGAACCCGACGGATTGGGCGGATCCGGAAAAAAATCCGTCCATGCACTCCGTCCAACGCTCATTGAGGATGAGCGCATTCGACATGAATTGCGTGGCGGCCCGGTTGTTCTTGGCAGCCGTCGCGCAGGCCGAAGCGGCTTTCTCGAATCCCCGCTTATCGCCGGCAAGGCGGCAATATGCGGTCAATTGAGCGAGCTCTTCCAAGCCTTTTTGCCGGCCGGCCGGTTGGGTTGCATCGGGGTCCGCGACCATCTTGGCCAACTGGGGCCAATCGGCCGATTCCACCAGCAAGCCCTCAAGAAGACGTTTGTCGTTGGTCAGCTTGGCAGCAGTCACCGCCCCAGTTAAGTCGCCTTTCGTGCGCAACATCCAGACCAATCGCTGCTGGCCTAGGGCGTCGCTCGCTTTGAGCGATTCTTTGTGCTTGGCGATGGACGCGTCGAGCTTGCCGCTTGCGTGGAGCAATGCGGCGTGGTCGCGCATCCTTGCGGCGTCGTTGGAACTGCTCAATAACCGCGCGGCGGCGTCGAAGTCGCGCTCCGCAAGTTTGGCCCGTGCTTCGAGTAGCCTCTGAACTTCCTTGGATGCTTCGGCGTCCATCGATGGCGACATCGATGGGGCGATCGAGCGGCGCGATGCAACGGCTCGCGGTACGAGATACATATTGGTCAACTGCGACCGCAACGCAGGATTGGACTCCAGTCCGATCAGTCGTCGAAGAAGTTCTTTATCGCCGCGTTCCGACAACAGTTGGCAAACCCGTTGCCGCGTGCCGTAGTCGCCCAGCCGAAACCGCTGAATGTGCAAGACGGTTGCCGGCGGTGTATCGGGATAGATGCCCCAGTGGAACGAATTCAGAAGTGTCCGACAGCGAATAAGGACTTCAAAATCATCGCTTTCGGCGACCGCTTTTTCCAGCGATGGTTCGGCGGTAGCACCGGCCTTCCAGAGTAGTTCGGATGCCCTTTCGCGAGCGGCAAACTCGCGGTGGCCCAAGTTGGAAATCGCCTTGGCAATTTCAGCGGTCGATTCGGCGGCCGATTTGCTGCCGGGCAGCAATTGTCTCGAGGGCAACGGTTTCAGGGGGGCGTCTTGAGCCATCGCGGAAACCGCTAAAACGGCGACCATTAGGTGCCCCGCCGTCGCGGCACGAACGGCCCAACTGCTTCTGCTTTCTGCGCCATGCTGCCGGGACATTTGCTTCCCTTTGCGTCACACTGCCAGGGTTTCGCACGCCGTGCGCGCGATCAATACCTTCTACATTAACAGGATTTTACGCCCCAATCAAGCTGCCGGCTTCGGCTGCGGAATTGGTTTCTGTTGCGCACTCCGCGTATACGTATGCGTAAAGGGGATAGTCGCATATATTGAGAACAATGAGAACTGTAGGCATGTTGCTGGCATGTCAAGGACTGCCAAAATATCGGCGGGCGGGATGATCTTTCACGCCTTGAATCGGGTAGGAAAAAAGGGGGCAGAACTATGCACGTTGACAAAGATCGGCGGTGCGCTGGCGGCACTGGTCGGCCTACGTCCATCCGATGCCCGAAGAGGCGGAATGGGCCGCAAGTCGCCGCAGTAACCAGACCGGTCTGCCCTACGGCGAGTCCCGCTGGGTCGATCATCCGTGCGGGAAAGTGAATCTTGACTCGACCATCCGCCCTCGTGGAAGGCCACGAAAGGAGGTTCGAGACAACAAACAGAACTGACCCCGTTGTTTCTCTTCGCTCAGCCTGCGGCCAGTGCGGCCATCGTACCAGCGGGTCGAGTTGTTCTGCAATCCGGTGGCCCTGTCGAAGGCCCGGCCCGTCTAGCCGAAGAGGCAACCCACGGAAT
>JANXOJ010000361.1 GCA_025353625.1 Planctomycetota bacterium
GCCGGTCAGATTTTCGATCATCACTTCGTCGAGTTCACCTACCGAAATAAGGATACGAACGAAGAAACGAAGCTCTATAGCCAGTGCCGTCACCAGCCCAATACCTGGAGCCCGCAAGGCCAGCACGCATACGGCAGCGAAGGCAATTGCAGCGTCCCAGGCAGCATTCAGAAAGTCGGCACCAGCACGAAGAGGGTTCGCGCGCCGAAGTCTCTCTTTGGCGATTCGTATGTGCAGGAGCATCACGACCTGATCGCGGCGATCCAGAACAACGAGAAGTACAACGAAGGATGGCACGGTGCCACAAGCAGCTTTACCGCCTGCTTGGGCCGCATGGCAACTTACTCGGGTCAAGTCGTTAAGTGGGACGAAGCCGTGAAACTCGGGCAATCGGAGTTCCCCAAGCAACTCGCCTGGGACGCTCCCGCACCGGTCAAGCCCGACGCCGACGGCAACTATCCGATTCCAGTGCCGGGCATTTACAAGGCGTACTAGGAAGCTGCTTGCACCCCTCTCCCATTGTGGGAGAGGGGCGGAGCAGGGTGGTGTCCAGCGCAGCGCGGACCCACCAACTTTGGCCCACCCGATTCGGGTGGGTTCGCGCTGCGATCAACACCCCCCTCCTCTTCCCGGCAAAGAATCAACCCATGACCAATCGCATCATCTCATCGCAAACCATCGCTGCTGGGGCTGCCCTGGCGGGTCTCGGCATCGCTCGTTCGGCTCATGCCGCCGGTAGCGATTTGCTAAAGTTGGCCCTCATCGGCTGCGGCGGCCGCGGCTCGGGTGCCGTGAACGATTGTTTTGGCGGCAAACAAAACGGCAACATCAAGCTGACGGCTCTCGGCGATGTCTTTGCCGATCGGGCAGAGGGCGCGCTGCGAAACTTCCAGCGCATGTTCCCCGATAAGATCGACATCCCCAAAGACCGCATCTTCCTGGGATTTGACGCCTACGAAAAAGTTCTCGCCACCGACGTGGACTTGGTGATGCTGGCCACGCCGCCCGGCTTTCGACCCATTCACTACGCAGCCGCCATCGCCGCCGGCAAGCACGTCTTCATGGAGAAGCCGTGTTGCGTCGACGCCCCCGGCTTCCGCATGCTCATGGATACCAACAAGCTGGCCGACCAGAACGGTCGCAAGGTGGCCGTCGGCATGCAACGACGCCACAGCAAGGAGTATCAGCCGGTCATCAAGCGGATTCACGACGGCGAATTTGGCGATATCCGATTGATCCGGGCGTACTGGAACGGCAATTTCATGAAAGACGGCTTCAAGGACCGAGCCAGTGGCGCCAAGAACGAGATGGAGTTCCAGATTCGCAACTGGAATTTCTTCCGTTGGCTTTCCGGCGATCACATCGTCGAGCAGCACGTCCACAATATCGACGTTTGCAACTGGGTTATGGACGATCATCCCATTCAAGCCAACGGCATGGGCTCGCGGCAAAACCGCCCGGCGGCCCAAATTTTCGATCACCATATTGTTGAGTTCACCTACAGGAACGCCCAGCGCGAGACCAAGCTTTATAGCCAGTGTCGGCAGATGGGCGGCGTTTACGACAACGTATGCGAATCGGTCGTAGGCACGAAGGGCAAATTGGATCGCGTGGGCAATAACGGCAGCGACGGCTACCGCCATGAGCACATGGACCTGATTGCCGCCATTCGCAACGGTACACCGCTCAACGACGGCTGGCACGGTGCCACCAGCAGCATGACCGCCGTGATGGGCCGCATGGCCACCTACTCCGGCCAACTCATCGACTGGGACCAAGCGGTTGAGAAAGGCCCGAGCGAGTTGGCCCTAAAGTTTGCCTTCGACGCAAATCCACCCGCCATGCCCGACGAACGCGGCAACTACGAAATACCGATCCCAGGGATTTATAAGGCGTTCTAATCGGGTGTCCGAGCCGAAGCTAATTCAGTTCTCGTTATATTGGGCGTTAGGTGCCTAAAACAATGAACTCGATTCGTTGTGGTGCAGGCGTCTCGCCTGCAAGGGATATTGCCGGCGCGCCATCTGCATTGTTTTACGGTGCTTGACGCGGAATGGATCGCGGTTTTGGCATCAATCGCAGTGCATCACGATTGTGCAATGAGACGGGCCAGGAGGTCCACGTCAGTTTGCCGGTTTGTCGAGGATGAAGTTGCACCAAAACCGCTCGACGATGTTGCACTAAGATACGCTGCAAGGGCAGCATCTCGTGCGGTGGTCGCGTTCGACGACAAGGAAGGGGAGTCCGCCGCGACAGAAACCGGTGACGGCGCGATAGCGGAGGGAGCAGTCGCCGGCACGATTTGCGGTACGCTCGTCGCGACCGCCGATGCACTAAGATTCGTCGTCGAGGTTGCCACAACAATCTCCGTTGTCGCGATAGGAATCGACGCAACGACCGGAGCTGCAACCGTCGGCGCGCTGGCGGCAGCAGCGACTGGGCTCGCCGTAGTTGGCGTTGCGGGCGAGAAGATAAGCGTCGCGCCGGCCTCAACCGTGAGCGTACCGCCGTCAGGTATCGCGTGCGATGCCCCAGCGATCAGCGTGCCCGCCCGGATGATCGTTCCGAGGGTGTAGTTGTTGGTGCCGGTAATCGTGACGATTCCGGAACCCATTTTGACGATGCTCCCCGCGCCCGTCATACCGGAATCGAGCGTGCCCGATTGTACGGTCAGCGGGCCATTGAGCACGACGACGGTAGAGTGAGCAACGACATTGAACGCAAAACTTGCGTTGGCCGATCCGACGCTGTTCGTCGCACGAATCGAAATGTTGACGACGCCAACCTCGTTGGCCGCAGGCGAGTACGTTAGCAGTCCGGAGACTGGATTGATCGACATCGTTGCCGGCGCATTGATTAAAGAGTACGTAGGGGCTTGATTTCCATCGAAGTGGGCCGATATTAGCGACGTGCTCCCTATTTCGACGGTGGTCGAACTTACCACGGCTCCGCCGTTTAGAGTGTAGCCATACGTCGGCGCATAGAGCGGTTGTGCGACCACGGACGCGGAGTAGCTCGATGCAACGCCCGAAGCATTGAACGACTTAATGAGGTAAGTGTGGCTGCCCGAAATTGAGTTCGCGGTCGCTAGTCCGGTAACCGTAAAGTTCGTCGCCGTTATCCCGCTGCCGATCACCGCGTAGGTGTACCAAACCGTAGCCCCGCTGCCCTTTGGACTGTGGAGAACGTGGCGGGTCACTTCCGTCACCGAGTATGAAGTTGCGGCAGCCAGATTAAGCTCGTACGCGGGATTCCAATTCAGCCGTAGCGAGGTCGTGGAGACGCCGGTTGCCGAAACGCCGGTCGGGATGGTCGGATCGGGAATCGTGACGGTTGCAGTTGCGGATGCACCCGTATAATTGGGGTCCGTACTGGCAAAAGTGGCAACCGCCGCATACGTGCCGGGCGATACCGGAGCGGTTGCAGTGCCGTTGTACGTATAACTCAGCGTACCGCTCACTGCCGCACCCGTCACACCCTGCACCGTGGCATGCACCGTGTGCGAATTGCCGTCGTAAAGGAACGTTCCGCCGCCGGTCAACGGCAGTGTCGGTGATGCCTGAAAAATCGTGACGACGCCATTCGCTACGGCACTCACATACCCGCTGTCGGCACTCGTGAAATAGGCAATCACCGGATACGTGCCCACATTGGTCGGCGGCGTCGTCGAACCGTTGTAGGTATAGGTGAATGTGCCATTGACGGGCGTAACGCCATCACTGCCAATAGCAGTCGCCAACGTCGGTTGCGCGGCCCCATTATACGTATAGTAAGGGTCCGGAAGTTGAATCGTCGGATAGGCCGGCAAGCCAAGCGGGGCAGACCCGACGGGACTGCTCCAAACGTTCGTCACGGCCGTGCCCGCCGCGCTCGTGCCGCCAATGACTTCGATCGCGCCGTTGTAGTCGATCGCGGACGCTGCGTCGTAAACGGCCGTCGGCAGAGATGTTTCGACGGCCCAACTGTTCAGCACTGGGTTGTAGGTTCTCACGCTCGCCACGGCACCGGCGGAGGAGCGACCGCCGATCACGTAGATTAAACCATATCCAGCGTAGAGTGAACTCGCATCGCTCACAGCAACCGGCAAAGGGGTGGCGGCGTCCCAGCTATTCGTGGCAATCGTATACCGGTAAACGGTTGAAACCGTGCTGCCCGACGCGTTCTTCCCGCCAAAGACGAGGATATGCCCCGCACCATCGACGGCAGCGGTTGTGTTCGACAACGCCTGCGGCAAGGGCGCGATTGCCGACCAACTATCGGCAACCGGATCGTACCGTTCAGCTAGCGCGAGTCGCTGATTTGAGGTTCCCAGTCCGCCGATGGCGTAAAGCCGGCCGCTGGCGGGCTCGGTCGCATAGCCAAAGAAAGCTCGCGCCGTAATCATGGATGGCGCGGCTATCGACTCGCCGCCCGGCGAAGGGTCGTAGTTTGCAACAGAATTGGACGCCTGAGTTTGGTTGATTCCTCCAAAAACAAATATGTCGCTGTTGTACTTGTAGCCGTTCTCGCTGCCCGCCACGATTGGCCCGGCCACCCCCGTTTCGCCGACACCAGCCCCGGCACGGCCCCGATCGAGCGCAGGCGCACTCGTCCAATTGCTCGCACCGGGAACGTTGTTATAAACGGTTGCCGGCGTTTGCGTGCCGTGAAATCCACCAAAGACGGAAGTCCCAATCCCCGTCTCATAAGCGGCAGCAGCCGTTAGAGAGGTGGGAAGGCTTACACCTGCCGACCAACTGAGCGCGGTAAGCAATGCACGCGATTCCAGTCGCTCAAATTGCAGACTGAACTGTGGAAGGAACGATCGCGACCGGCATTTTTTTCCATGAGTCTTTCGCATGGCACATCCCCACCAAGCCGACGAATGGAGAACCGTATCCGTTTCGCCACTCCGTTCTGCCCCGATGGTGCATTGTATGCGATTGGTGGAGATTGTCAACGACAAAAGAAACCACGTCTGAGGTAACACATTCAGGTGCAGGCGTCTAGGATTTTGCCGATATATCTGAAAATTACGATTAGGTGCGGTTAACGTCGACAAATTGTGGTGCAGGCGACTCGCCTGCCCCGGTAGATGCAGGCGAGTCGCTTGCACCACAATTTCTGGGCGCGGTTGACGTTTACGACAATTTGTGGTAACACTAAGGCTTCCGGCAGGGGTATTACCCCGCTGCCAGGTTAAAAGCAATCTCTAAACCCGGAGTCTAGCCGTGTCGATCAGTGAGCGAAAACAAGAGTTGAAGCGTCGTCGTCAACGTCGGAAAAAGTACGACATATTCGCCCGAAAGTTGGTCAAGGCCACCGTCACGGAGAAGGCCGTTATCGCCGACAAGCTTCGGCGCATGACGCCTGGCTGCGAAGTTCTGATCGAGGCTTGGGATCTCATCAAGAAGCGATGAAGTCGCGGCCCTCACCGTCCGCCCCCTCTCCCCTTTTTCCGGTGATGGCAGACTTGAGCTAACGGTTCAGCATGTCGGGTAGGTCGATGGTGATCTGCCCAGTCTCTTGGTGATAGAGCCATCCGCCGTTGCCGCTGGCCGTGGTCGGAGGAAAAGTTGCGCTCGCGGTAATCACCGTCCGGCTGGTAACCGGATTTTCTGGAATTCCGCGATGGAGGTAGGGGCCAAAGGGCCGGTCGTTGCCTGATAGTCCGGGTACACCCGCCGCGTCGGTCGCTTGCAATAGTTGCGGAAACGTTCCTTCGTAGAGCATCGGTGGTTCGCCGTTGTGTTCGGCCTTGTACAAGGCAATTTGCGAGCGAAGCGTATAAAGGTTTTCCCGTACGGTCGATTCCTTCGCGCCGCCGCCGGCCGCTTCCAGCAGCGGCACCGCAGCCGCACTTACGATCGCCATCAGCAGAACCATGGTGATTGCATCCGCCAGCGTGAATTGATGGCGGCCACGGCGAAAGCGCAGCGCGAGGTATGCCAAAGACGAAAGCCCGGCCACCACCGCTGTCGCGGCAATCGGCAAGTTCTGCGCTGCAACCCAATTCAACTGGCAATCTCCTGGACGCCGATTTCGAAGAAAGTTTCCGGTATGCAACTCTACGCCGTAGACTCGCTAGGATTGGCAAATTGGCGAAAATAGCCGCTGGCCCCTCTTCGCCCTCAAGCAGGCCGTTGCTTGAACGAATGTGCGGTAATTCAGGACTTTACGGGATTTGCGGCCCAAGGAGCCGCTTTGCGACAGTTCCCCCGTTTCCAACGTGTCCGATTGCCGATTAGAATGTATGATTCGCTGTCGCTTTTGAATCACCCATCCTGCGGGGGGTTTGTTCTTGAGTCGTGGTACGGAACCACTTTGTCGGCGGCATAGGGAATTGTCCTCAACTGGGTTGCGATGCGTTTTTCCGAAGTTGTCATCACAGGCGTCGGTGTTGTCAGTCCTATCGGCATCGGTCGCGGGCCATTCTGGAATGCGCTGCTGCACGGACAAAGCGGCATTGTTCCCGCCACGATAACCGACCTATCGGGCCTAGCTCCCCAAGTCGTCGGCCAAGTGCCTGGTTTTGATGCAAAGAGCTTTGTCATCAACCGCAAGAGCCTCAAGGTCATGGCCCGCGACGCTCAGTTGGGCGTGGCCGCCGGCGTGCTGGCTTGTCGCGATGCGGGGGTCGCCGCCGGATCGATCGATGCCGATCGGTTTGGCGTCGTCTTCGGAGCCGACCAGATTTGTGCGCCGATTGAAGAAAGCCGCATCGCCTACGGTCCGTGCATCGTCGAAGGCCGCTTCGATTTTAACCTTTGGGGAACCAAGGCCATTGAGAACAGTTATCCGCTTGGCTTTTTGCGCGTTCTGCCCAACATGATTGCTTCGCACGTTTCCATTTCACAGGATGCGCGGGGGCCGAATAACACAATCCATCAGGGCGAACTGTCGAGCATGCTCTCGGTGGTCGAGGCTGCCAGCGTTATCCAGCGCGGGATGGCCGATATCATGTTGGCTGGCGGTGCGAGTTCTCAAATGCACGTACACGACTTTCTGCGGCGGCAGGCAATGGGATTCGTTTCGCCAAGATACGATAACCTGGCGGCCATCTCCCGCCCCTTCGATAAGTATCGCGATGGCCAAGTCTGGAGCGAAGGCGCTGCCGCCCTCGTACTGGAAAGTCGCCATCATGCCGAGGCACGCGGAGCGAAAATTCTGGCGCGGATTAAGGGCTGGGGCGTTACCTTTGGTCCAACGGATATCCAAGGAAAAGGGCCTCGGTTCGCCAGCAGCCTTCATCGAGCCATGCGCCTTGCAATGGATCGCGCGGGAATTTCGCCGGCCGGTCTGGGGCATATCAACGCCCACGGCCTCAGCACGCAAACCAGCGACGCCATCGAAGCTAGGACCATTTGCGAATTCGTGCCCACCCCCCCTGTGACGGCTTTGAAAAGCTACTTTGGCAACCTGGGAGCCGCTGGGGCTGCGATGGAGCTTATCGGCAGTGTGCTGGCGGTCGAACAGGGCCTTGTGCCAGCAACGTTAAACTACGAATCGCCGGACCCCGCTTGCCCGGTCGAGATCATTTGCCGCGAACCGCTCGCACGGCCATCGACCGACGCACTCTGCATAACGTGGATGCCGATTGGCCAATCGGCCGCATTGATCCTTGGGCCGGCGTGAGGGAATACATCTCGCCCCGCCAAGTGATTTTGTGGGGCGGACCTTCGGATCCGTCGAAAAAAAGATTGGAACGGACTCAGAGGTCCGTTCTACTTATCCGCGACCGCCTGAGAAGCTGCGGCGCGGACTTTCGCACGACCGATCTCCCAATTGTACTTTGACAGCTCGGTGCCCAGGAACCACGTGCCTGCTATGAGCATCGCAGTGCCCATGGCCATCATCGCTGTATACGATGCGGTGACAATCGGCTTGTTCCATCGCTCCTTACAGCGCCACATCGCATACGGGATCAGCAACAGCAGAACCGGGCAAGAGATATTCAGAACCCATCGTTTCACCGTCGCATCGAGCCAACCGATCGCCGCGATATTGGCGACCACGGCAATCACGGGCAGGGCAATAATCGCGGCCCATTCGGCCTTTCCTAGCCATTTGGGCCATTGGCGTTTCGGCTTCGGCAGTTCGGCCGCTTCCTCAACGGCCACGGCGTCATCCGTCGCCAGTTCCGTATCGACGATTCCATCGTGAACGTCGCCTCCTTCGTGCGGCAGCCCCTCCCCACGTTCATGTTGGTGTTCATGCGACTGCTCGCCGCCAAATAGCCCCTCCGCTTCGGAATGGCCAAAATGCGGCACGCTCGTTCCATGAATGGCCGAGCCGTCCGGGCCGGTTGGAAACGTGAAGTCGGCCGGTTCGGTGAAGTCGAGTTCCTCCATCGGGCCGGAAAAGTGAAACTCGTCGGTGGAGGCATGTAAGCCCAGTTCGTGCAACGGATTGGGCCCGGCCGAGGGGCCGAAGCCCGGCAAACCGTGCAACTCCCCAACATGCTCGTCGGCATGCGGGTGTTCGGATTCAGCTTTGGGCTCTTTAGGATCGCTCAAAATTCCTCTCCCGGAGAACAATCGGAGTCTGTGCGGCGGTGGGCACCACTCCACGCCACTCGCCTCCATTATACCTG
Organism: Planctomycetota bacterium; assembly: GCA_025353625.1. Lineage (GTDB taxonomy): Bacteria > Planctomycetota > Planctomycetia > Pirellulales > Thermoguttaceae > JANXQG01. Next base: position 8,573 of record JANXOJ010000361.1, read on the forward strand.
CCGATTTTGTACTTTGCCATTGAAAAACGCTGCGGCGGGCATGGTTTTCACGGCTTCAAACCTCTGCCCGAAATGTGAAAAATCGAAAAATGCTGGCCAATAACGGCCAATATTGGGCATCGAAGGGAATCGATACCGTGGCCGAGAGGAATATTTTGCAACCGGCCTGCGGACCCTGTGGACGCGATAGTGACAATTCCCTAGAATTAGGGGGCCGTTTTGCCGATCTAGCAAAACGTCGGTGCCCGCAGTTTGCCACCACACCCCTCTTCTGGGTAGCTATATGTCGGTTGTGTCTGTCATTGCCATCGCCTCCATGGCAATTCAAGTTGCTGCGGCTTCCATTGCCCTTGGCTTGATGCGGATCACGCGAACGAAGTGGGCTTGGGCCGCGATCGCGACCGCCCTCGTGCTCAGGGTAGCCCTGCGGTGCATGCCCATTTATCGTCATTTTTCGGGCGACCCCAAATTTGCCTTGGATTTTCAGACCGAGCTGTTAGCCTTGGCGATTTCGATATTATTCCTTGCCGGCTTTGCGGGCATCGCGCCACTGTTTAGGGCGTTTCGGCAGTCCGAAGAAGATTTGCGCCTGGCACACGACGATCTGGAGCGTCGCGTGCAGATACGCACGGCCGAACTTGCTTTGACGAATGAAGAGCTACAGCAGGAACGCTACTTGTTGCACACGCTCATGGACTATCTTCCGCACAACATCTACTTCAAGGACTCCGACAGCCGCTTCATTCGCATCAATTCGGCGATGTCGCGGTTCTTCGGGCTGAACAACCCCAACGATGCCATCGGCAAGACGGACGTTGACTTTTTTAGCGAAGAGCACGCGCAACAGGCAAAGGCCGACGAGCTTGAAATCGTTCGCACGGGACAACCGATTCTCGATAAAGAGGAAAAGGAGACCTGGCCGGATGGACATTGGACGTGGGCTTCTTCGACGAAACTGCCGCTGTTTGATGTAGACGGCAAAATTGTCGGCACGTTCGGGATATCGCAAGACATTACCGCGCAGAAAAAGGCCGCCGAGGCCCTACGAACCGCCAAAGAAGCTGCCGAAGCTGCCAGCCGGGCCAAGAGTACGTTTCTGGCCAATATGAGCCACGAAATCCGCACGCCGCTCAACGCGGTCATCGGCATGACGGAACTGGTCCTCAAGAGCCAGCTTTTGGCCCAACAACGCGAGTTCCTTTCGACCGTTCGCGATTCGGGCCATGCCCTGCTTAGCGTGATTAACGACATTCTCGATTTCTCCAAGATCGAGGCGGAAAAGCTGGTCCTCAGCCCCGAGAGATTCAACGTCCGCGAGCGGCTCGGCGATACGATGAAGTCGTTCGCAATTCGCGCCCATCAGCAGGGGCTGGAGCTAGCATGCCACGTTCATCACGACGTTCCGCCCTGGGCCATCGGCGATTACAACCGCCTGCGACAGATCGTTGTGAATCTGGTCAACAATGCGATCAAGTTTACCGATCAAGGTGAGGTGGCCTTGGAAGTCGCCATGGAATCGCAAAGCGACACCGATCTGACGTTGCACTTCACCGTGAGCGATACCGGCATCGGCATTCCCCCGGATAAGCACGGTGCGATCTTTGGAATGTTCGAGCAGGTCGATAGCTCGACGACCCGCCGCTACGGCGGAACCGGCCTGGGCTTGGCCATCGCATCGAGACTCATTCACCTGATGCAAGGCCGTATTTGGCTGGAGAGCGAAGTTAACCGCGGCAGCCGCTTCCACTTTATCATTACCCTGGGAGTTGATGAAAGCGAGACGGAAGATGTCGTACACAGCGAACCGGCCGTTCTGCATGGGATGCGCGTCCTGGTGGTGGACGACAACGCCACGAACCGGCGAATCCTGGACGAAGTGCTTGGCGATTGGCAAATGGTTTCCACGAGCGTGGAAGGTGCCGAGCAAGCCATCGCGCAACTGAGAAATTCCGAACTGGCGAAAACCCCGTACAGGCTAGTTGTAACCGACGCCCACATGCCGAAAACCGACGGCTTCATGCTGGCGAAGCTGATTCGCGACGACCCGGAATTGGGCGAGCCGGTAATTATGATGCTGACCTCCGGCGACCGACCGGAAGACACGACGCTTTGCGAGCGACTGGCGATTGCGGCCTATCTGCTCAAGCCGG
>JANXOJ010000395.1 GCA_025353625.1 Planctomycetota bacterium
GTCGATCACCTCGCGAAGCTGCGTGTGGCGGATTTCGTCGCCGCGATTGATGTGCGTCAGAAGAATGTGAACCGTCCGACCGTGCCACGGCATATCGACGAGCACCATGTTGCGGCAGCCGCGCCCGTTGTCGGCCGTTAGCGGAATCCGCTGCCAAGACTCGATCGGCAGCGAGGAGACGAGGCCGTTGCCGAAACCGGTGGTATGTAAGTCCCGTGTCGCCGGGGCGAAGAGCCATGCCGCGCCGAGCCGCTTGCCCAATTGCGCCGCCTCGTTGTCGCGTTCCCAAAATCGCGGGCCGTGAACTTCCTCCAGGGCTACAAAGTCCAAATTGCCGAGACATTCCGCCACCCTGTCCACATCGCGCCGGCCGTCGCTGCCGGTGCAGCCGTGAATGTTGAACGTGCCAATGCGGAACGATTGCTTCTCCCGCTCGATGGGCTGCGCGACTTGACCTTCCAGCGCGGTGCCGGCGGCCGGGCCGGTGGGCTGCGGACGCGAAACGATCCAGACGAGGGCGGCAATCGCGACGATCAGGGCGACAATACGACCCCAGCGGCGTCGTGGTTTGATGGCTTCACTTCCCATGCGTCGTTCGCTCCATCATTTGATCGCAGGCATTGCATACTAGAGCAACGTCAATCGCCTCCATATAGATCGACGCCGCGTGACGCCGCTCGTACGTCGTTCCTTCCAGACACATCTTTTGCAGATTGATATGCTGGGAACCATACGGTCCATGCTTGTCCGCTGGCCAGGGACCATAAAGCCCGATGCACGGCGCGCCGACGGCCGCAGCCAAATGCAGCGGGCCGGTGTCGGAACCAATGCAAAAGCGGGCACGCCGGGCAATCGCCGCAAGCTGTAGGAGCGCGACCTTGGGAGCGATTGCGGCGCGGCCTTCGGAGCCGGCCGCGATTTGCTCGGCCCGAGCGAGTTCGGCATCGTTGCCCCAGATCAACATGGAGCGGAGGCTCCATCGTCGCCCCAGGTAGGCCGCAACATCCGCGTAGCGATCGACCGGCCAAAGCTTGGATGCCCAGCCCGCTCCGGAAGTTATCAGCACGAAACCCTCGGCGAGGTCCAAGCGTGCGATGATTGCATCGGCAGCAGCCCGATCGTCGGCGGCATTCGGCACTTGAAATTGCACCGTCGGCGTGTCGATCCCCAGGGGGCTTAGCAGCTTCAGCCCGCGTTCGATGGCGTGCAACCCATCCGTATCGACGAGCCGATTGTTGAGCCAGCGGCTAATCTCGCGGCCCCAGCGTCCACCCATGCCGATCCGCTGCTTGGCCCCGGAGAGCCAAGAAACGATGGCCGACTTGCTCAGCCCCTGGGCGTCGATGGCCGTATCGAAGGCGAACGCACGGAGTTTTTTGCGCAGCCGCCGAACGCCGGCGGGCGATTTCAACCAGCCGCGCGGCAGCACAATCCGTTCATCGATCGCCGCATGGCCGGCAAGCAAATCGCCGGCACGCTCTTCAACGACCCAAACGAGCAGTGCCTCGGGGAAACGCTCGCGCAAGGCGCACGCCAAAGGCATTGTGTGAATCACGTCGCCGAGGGCACTCATGCGGACGAGAAGGATGCGAGGGGATGGGTTCGTGGTGGCCATAGAGCGAAATTATAGGGCGCGCCCTGCCGCTGCGTAAAGATGGAAAACCAGACCCCGCCGATGGGTCGTTGAAGTCTGACGGCTCACCACCGATTTTCAAAACGGCCATCCGTGCTTAAGATCAAATTTCGCGCGTTTTGAAAAACGAGGGCAGTCATTCGCACTCGTGGGCTACCCAGGCGGCCAACTCATGGCTCGTCCACCGAGCAGATGGAAATGCAGGTGCGGCACGGTCTGGCCGGCATCGGGGCCGCTGTTGGCCACCACGCGATATCCGTTGGATAATTTGCGTTCCGCCGCCAGCTTGCAGACCACCACCAACAAATGGCCCACGAGCGCAGCGTCGTCTTCGCCCAACTCGGCGATGGATGCAATCTCCTTTTTGGGAATCACCAGCAGGTGCGTGGGTGCTTGAGGATTGATATCCTCAAAGGCTAGGCAAAGCTCGTCTTCGTAAACGATCTTGGCCGGAATCTCGCGGTCGATAATCCGCTTGAAAAGAGTCTGGCTCACGGTGGTACTCCTTACGTATTTTTGTTGGCGACGAAATTCCGGCGGGTCTTCGCTCCGCTCGACGCCACTCTACCGGCACACGACGATCGCTTCATCGGCCAGCAGGATCGGGATTTCGTCCTCAATGCGATAGAGCACAAGGCCATCGGCACGGAGCAAACCGGCACTTACCTTCTCATCGACCGTCCTGCCCGCCACGTCTTTTGCACTACCGGTTTCAATCGATCGATTGAGTGCAACGACAACCGACCGCTCGGCCGGTGCCAGCGGCATGTGGTTTCGCGGACAAAAAAGAAGTTCCAGGCGTTTGTCGTTTCTCATGCTTATAGCATGTCCGATCGACGGACGCCGTGCAATCCCCACTGTGAGTAGCCGTAGGTGGGGCGAAACGCAACCCACGGCTATGCAATGGCTCGCGCGGTTGCCCTTTTATTGGCCGAAAGAATGCGGCCAACCTCCTCATTGGGAAAGTGCGACCGTTGTTCATTCTGCGTTGCCAAGCGTGCCCCCTAGCACGCCAAAGCACGCCACCCACCACTCAACTAACCGTTCGACCGCGCGAACGCCGACGTGCCGGCCGGTGCGCGCTCCACTCTTTGGTCAACGTCTCGAAGACCTCGGGGGATTCGTAGCGGATGACATCTTTGCCTTCCGGCATGGGTCCAATCAGCCCTCGAAAGACGGGCAGGCCGCGCAAATTGAGATTGGTGCTGCAATCGTCAATGCCGACTTGGGAATGTCGCTTGAGGAGGGCCTCGGGGGAGTCGTAATCGCGGGTGCGGATTTCACCATCGGCGCCCCGAGTGACCACGCGAAATGTGCCTGTGTTCATCGTGTTCTTCCTTCAGTGGGTGCCCATCCATTGGCGTTGCTCCATCGTCCGAGTAAAGCAGATATCGGCAGCTACGGCACGCGGCACGAAAGCAAAGTAATTCGCTCGACATAGGAAAATCAATCGCAAAAACCGGCAGATCGTGCAATGGAGCCAGATTGCAATTCTTCGGCAGGATTGGACCGGGAGGCAAGACCGGAGATTTGGCACAGCCGGAAAATCGACCGAGTTGTGGCCAGTTTTTCGGGTTTTGCCGCCGATTATGACGATGGGTATCTTGTCAGGGGACGAACGCGGTTATAGACTGGGGAGTCTCGTAACTGGAGGGTATGCGAATGGTTAGCGGTCTGACTCGAAATCAGATGCCCCGCAAGGGGTTGAGGGTTCGAATCCCTTGCCCTCCGCTTTGAAAAGAAACAGGGCTCGTAAGTGACGAAACAGCACGCACTTGCGAGCCCGCTTCCTTTTTTTGCCACCGCGTTGTCCAGGTTTTGTCCAGGGGCAAGTTCCCCAGACCGATGCCGATGATCTGGGCCCGCTCGACCAACGCCGCCCGCAAAGCGTTGCGCTCCACATAGCGAGCGAGTTGGTAGAAGTAGTTCTCCTCCTCCACCGGAAAAGATTTGTAGCGCGCCTGGTAAACGTGCCCGCATCCCACTTTCCCGCAGTGCAAATGCCAGTGCCGCATATTCTTCGTGGTGGGTTGTTGCATGCAGGCCGCCAGATACCCGTCGTGCTTGGGCCACAGCACGAAATGCCAGTGGTTGGGCGCGCAAATCCGCATCGGCTGCGACTCCAGCGTTTCCTCCCGAAGGCTGGCGTAGTCCTTCTCCTTGCCAAACAACTTCATACGCCTCGATTCAAGACGTGGAACAACATCCCTCCCAGAACAACTCGTGCGGCGCGCGACATCCGTAGAGATTATCGTAATCGCTTCCCTTTGTCGAT
>JANXOJ010000407.1 GCA_025353625.1 Planctomycetota bacterium
GAAGAACACGAAATGGAAGAAGAGTGGGGTGGGAAAGACCGGGGATCGCATCAAATCATCTTTTCCCTGTTAATCTTCGTGTCATTCGTACCTTTCGTGGTTCCCCTTTGGTTTGGATCTTAGTGGTCGGGTTCGTTACCGTGCGCGTTTGCAGTCGCTCCACCTCCTTCTCCGTCGGCGGGACGCTCAAGCGCGCCATCCCGTTGCGGGGACGCTCTACCGGCCAAATCGCTCAAGAGAGCTTTTGGGGACTCGCCACCGTACCGCCGCGCCCACGGACTTCCCCAACGCCAGTCGTCGGCGCGCTCAATCGCCCCTGCGGCCAAGGCGTTCCGCTCGACGTACCGGCATGTGATGAAAAAGTGTTCGTCCTTCTGGATCGGAAAGCTCTTGAAACGGCCCTGGTACGAGTGCCCCCGCCCGACCGTGTTGTGCGTTACGTGATATCGCATGGCGTGGGTCTGGGCCGGCCAACGAAAATAGGCTGTTACCTCTTCCTCCTCGCGCAGCCACACCACAAAATGCCAATGGGTTCGCATCAGACACCAAGCCAAAATCCGCAAGGGGTGTCGCTCCCAGGTCTCGATCGTGATCTGCTCGAAGGCCACGTAATCTGCTTGCTTGCGAAACAATGGCAAGCCCGCCACCGTCCGGTTCAGGACGTAATACACAAACCCCCCGGGCGTAACGCTGGCTCGTCTTGGCATGCTGGAAGAATACGCGACCTCCGGCCACCTCGTCACTACTAGCTGCGTCCCGGTTGCAACCGCCACCGTTGCAACCCCACGGTCTGCCGGTATGGGGAGCGAAATGCGCTGCGCGCGAACATGGTTTCATCTGCGGAACGAGGGCGTTGGTGTAGCCTAGTGCATCGCGTCAACGCGTCTGGCTCGGTGGCCCTCGCCGAGTGGCCGTTGGCGCGCGACGGCTACGAGCCGATACGGAAACATTCGCGCTAGTGTCTATTGAAGCGAAACGACGACCTCACGGAAAAGCAAGCCGTGAAAATGTCGGAACTGCTTCAAGGCAACTTGCAGTCGGTTCGCAGCCACCTCATGCGAGAGGATTTTCAACGGTACTGGGTATATCGCCACGCGGCCTGCGCGGCAAAGTACCTGGAGGTATGATGTACCAGGACGATGCGTTCCAAGATCGAGCCCATGAAGAAAGCTGCCAAGACCTTGTGGCCGCATCGCGACTCGATCCTCCACTGATTCCGCGCCGAAAGCATGATTTAGGCGGAGATTATCGAATGGCCATACAACAAGGTACAACTTGCCGTGAGAAAAGCGTGCGGCTTTCGCACGGAAAAGCCATCGAAACAGCCCTATATCACCAACACGGCGAACTTCCAAACGAAAATCTACCCATAGATGACCCATAGATTCTGTTGAGCAGGCGTTAAATCAAGGGTTGCTAGGCGGGAATCGGAAAAACGAGCCCGGAACGGCGAGCCGGGCCACGGAGCCTTTCATTTACCGGCGTCACTTGCTATTCTAGGGACTCTTATTTCTCCCCCCGAGCCACCCCATGTCGATTGAATTCCGTTGCCCAAGTTGCGATAAACTCCTGCGAGTTGCCGATGCAGCGGCAGGCAAGCAGGCTCGGTGCCCGGCATGCGCATGCCAGACACTTGTGCCGGACGATTCCACTTCGCCGCGGATATCGTCCGCGCGCTCCCTTTCCAAGCCTCTGCCGTCGCAGTTCGAGGCACCGCGACCCGAAAGCGGCACGCGCCCTTTCGACCTCTTTGGGCATGCCGGCGCGGAGGACCGCGTTCCTCCATCGCAGTCGCCGCCCCCACCGGCAGCAGCCGTTCGCGGCATAACACTCGATGCGGGTCGAATCTTCCATCAAGCCTGGGCCATCATGCGGCGGCAGATGCTCCTGTGCATCTTGGGCCCCATCATCGCCTGGTTTGCGGGGAGCATCGGCGTGGCGATGATCGAAACGTTCTTCACAATCGCCGCAAAGGCCGTCGGCACCCGCGAAGTTTACATGCTTTGCCAGATGATCGTCTCCCTCCTCAGCTTTGCGATCTACATTCTTCTGGAAACCGGCTTGACGATTTTCTTCCTCCGCATCGCTCGCGGGCAGGAGGCCGATCTGGGCGATATCTTTCGCGGCGTCCGGTGCTTTGGCCATATCTGCGGGTCCAACATTTTGACACAACTTGGCGTCTCTATCGGCATGTTATTTTTTCTCGTGCCGGGCGTCATTGTGGCACTCATGCTATCGCAGCACAAGTTCCTGGTTATCGACCGCAAGCTAGGTATTCTCGATTCCTTGACGGTATCGAGTCGGCTGACGTACGGCAACAAACTCAATCTGTTGGTCCTGTGGGCTGCGGCGTCATTGATCTACCTCGCCGGAGCGCTCGCCTGTTTCGTCGGGCTGCTCGTTGCCCTTCCGCTGGTCCACCTGATGATGACCGTCGCCTATCTGACGCTCAGCGGACAACCGTTCGGCGAGAGCCGAGGAAAAACCTAGTCCGACGCGCCGGATAGGGTTTCACGCCCGGCTACGCTAGCTGCTGCGGGAGATTGCCTTTGCTGCGGCGATATGCAAACGCGACCGCCGCGCACACGGCCAGAAGGGCCAGAGTGGACGGCTCTGGGACGGATTCGACTACGGCTTCCGGAAGAGGTGCCGCAGCCGCGCTGGAGTCAAAGATCAGTCGGCTGCCGGGCGCGAGACTGAGACTGGAACCGTTGCGCAAGGCCCCATTGGCCGCTAGGACCAGCGTGCCGGTGTTCACTACGACTCCGCCCGTGAACGTGTCGGAGCCGCTCAGTACGAGCGTGCCCGTGCCCGACTTCAGCAGCGATCCCGTGCCGCTCAACGCGCCCGTCACAACCAGTTTCTTGCCGCCGTCGTCGAAAATACCGCTGCCGGGATCGAGTTCGATATTCAGGCCGATCGTTTGGTTATTTGAACTCTGATTCTGCACGGGCCCAGACATTTTCAGGGGATCGCCTTGAAGATTGTAGCTCGGGGCAGCAGCGCGAAAGAGCAGGCCGTTCATCGCGGTATAGGTTGTGAAGTCGTGATAGGCCGCCATGGTGGATGCGTCGGCCCCGCCGGCAGTTAGCGTTCCTTTTAGCAGGATCGCATCGAGGGTGTCGATCCAGCCGTCGCCGTTCACGTCGCCCGCCGGATTGAACTGCTGATTGTTCGTTGCCAGAACGTCGCGAAATTGCCAGACGTCGTCGGAGCTGAAATGCCCGTCAAAGTTCAAGTCGCCGATGCCTCGACCGTTAATCGTGCTGATGGCATAGCCCGGAAATCGCTGGATGTTGTAATTGCCGGTCATTTCGTAAGTTACAACGGTCACGGCATGGTTGCCGTTGGTTAAGCCGCTAAAGTACCGCTTGTAGAGATCGCGGTCGAGCTTGTCGGCCTGCGTGGTGCCGCCGGTCTTCATAAGAACATCGTTATCGGAGAGGCCCGCGCCGATATCGAGAAGAATGTGAACGTTGTTGGCCGTCATATCGACCGATTGGACGACCAAATCGCGATTCTCGTTGGTGCCTGCAACCACCGGGTTAAACGACGAAACCGCAGACACCGGTTTAAGGCGATCGACGTAAAAGACTTCTTTCCAATCGGTGTAGATCGCCGGGCCGCCGTCTTCGCGATGGCGGAAGGCCCGCACGGTCAGATAGTGCATCCCTTCACTCAGGCCGGTGGTGTTGATCGTCTGTTGGTATTGGCCGTTGCCGTTGGCGTTGAACCAGCCTGGGCTTTTGATGCCGGTGAACTCCTCGAAGCCGTAGGAAGCGGCGCCCGGCTGCACGTAATCGACGTGCCCATTGCCGTTGATATCGATCCCGCCGTCGATGTTGATTAAGGCGTTGTCGCCATCGGCCTCGCGTTCGCGCAAGGCCGAGTTTCCCAGCAGGTTCACGGCGTTGGTGTTTAATTGAACCTGGAACGAGTTACCGGTAACGACGCGAATATCGCTCAGTCGCGTGGTGGCGTTGGCATAGGCATTGGCATCGGCCGAGCCGTTGAGGTTGGGCACCGTTCCGGCGATTGTCTGAGCAATTCCAGTCAACGTCAGCGAGCCTTGCGGCGGGGCAAGGCCGTAGATCAAATAACCGTTGCCGGTGAAGTGGCTGCTATTGGGGTAACTGTCCCACGACGAATTGCGGAGGAAGCGGACGTTGACGGTATGGTCGTTGTTGACGGTGACCACCGACGGGATGTCATCGTAGGGGTCGGTATTGGAGTTCGATGCGTTACCGGTTAATTCGATGAGCCGCGTGCCGCCGGGGAAGTTCGTCATGATCGTGCGGCTATCGTAACCGGCATCGAGCCGGTTGCTCAGCAGCACAATGGACGAGCCGCTTCGCTCGTAGGCGAAGTTTTCCTTTTCGACCCAGCGTTCGACGTAGTTTCCCTGTCCCCAGCGATTGCGGATATCGACGAGGTTCGCGATCGAGTTGCCGTAGGCGCCCCCCAGGGCATCGCCGCGACCTGCCTTGGGAAAATCGCGATTCGTGCCGAACTGTTGGGCGTTGTAGTAAACGATGGTATTTCCAGGCAGCATCAGCGTGTAGGCATAGGCCACGTTGCTCAGAAACGGGCCGAAGTTGTCGTGGCTTTGTACGAAGGTCACGCCTTGCGAACCGTTGTGCAGACCGTCGTCGTGCAAGTCGAGCGATGCGCTGCGGATGTTGTTCCAATCGTTGTTGTAGCCATTACCCGACAGGTTGCTATTGAGGGCGAAGTAAAGCGGAAAATCGAGCGTATCGCGATTGCCGCCGATTTGACCGGGATTGCTGGGGTTGATCGTCTTCTGCACGAACGTTTGCAAGTAGTCTTGATTGCCATCATAAGCCTCGCACCAGGAGAAAATCTGCTCCTGTTGGCCGTTGAGGAGCGTGCGAAAGCTGGAACGGTAGACCGCGCGGTCGAAGTAGTCGAGACTGAAGCCTTGGACGTGCTTGGCCGCGTCGATGCGGAAGCCATCGACACCAATCGCCTCAACGAGCCATTGCGCGTTGCGCATGAGATAGCCGGTGGCGTTCTCGGAAGTCGGCGTTCCGTTGAGCGGACTGCCCAAATTGAACGGATAGATGGGGATATTTTGCTCGCCCGTGTGCGGGTCGTAGACGTAGATCGGCTGGAGGCTGTGATCCGGGTAGAAGCGGCGGTTGTTGACGGTCGGCAAGTTTGCCAACCGGCCATAGGCGGCGACGGTTCCGGCGGGGATGTTGTTCGCGTAGCCCGGCACCGGATTGCGAACGAGTTGGATGTTGCTGCCGTGGTTGATATCGATCAGCCCGGCGAGACGCCCGTTGATATCGCCCCAGGCAAAGGCGGAATTGAAATCTCCGTCCGTGTAGTTGGGATCGGTAAGTACCATGCCGGGATAACCGCCTGCTTGCTGAAAGCCCGACAAGGCGGTCGTTGAATAACCGTTGTGGTTGATGACGAAATCGATGTAGTAATTACCGAACTTGTGTATCTCCGAGACGGTTTTCTTCAGCCCAGTCTCCGTACCGTAGAGCGTGGGGTTGCCGGGCGAGCCGAGGTCGAAGCGGTCGTACTGGTCGTAGCCGACGGAAAAGTTTCCTTGATCGGCGCGGCCCGGCGGAGGCGTGTAGACGGAACCGTAGCCAGCCTTAAAGATATCCGGCGCACGCTGCTCGAGCGTGTCGTAGGTACTTTCAAAGTATTGCAGGATAGCGGGTGCCGATACATCGTAGCCCGATGCATTCCGAACGGGGCACGCCAAGGCCAAAGCCAAGGCAAGAAGCCGCAAGGAAGGGCACGCCACGGCATATAGCTGCCTCGCCCAGATAACAAATAGCC
>JANXOJ010000412.1 GCA_025353625.1 Planctomycetota bacterium
CGGACCACGGCGGCCAATGCGGCCGCCTTGCACGGCAAGCAACCGCGCCAAATCAGTTTTACCGGAACGTGTCAGTACGTCTTGTCGTCGTGGCAGTTGATCTCCAGCGGGGTATTGACCGCCGATCAACTGGACAAACACGGCCGGGGACTTCTCACTCGGATTGCGGCCTGCGAAGTCGCCAACCGTCCCGGCCGCCTTGAACCCCGAGTCCTCAGACGCCGCCGCCACGGGTATCCGCTCATGCAACAGCCCAGGGATGTCCTCCGCCAAGAATTGCAGAAATACTGCACCTGAAATAGGTTACAATAACGACAGTGCCATTCGTTCCTGATACCTTTTCCGCCTCCCCTTTTCCGCCTCCAGCAAGGAAAGCAGACCTATGAAGAACATCCGCATTGTGTGCCTGGTCATCGCTGTCATGGCGTCCGTCGCATCGGCGGGCAGTCGCGAGTGGGCGGATCGCTCCGGGAAGTTCCATATCAATGCCACGCTCGTTGTAGTCAAGGAGGAGAAGGTCTATCTCGAAAAGGCCGACCGCAAGGTCGTTGCCGTGCCCCTGGAGCGCATCAGCGCGCAAGACCTGGATTACCTCCAGTCGCTGCCGGAGACGCGGGCCTATTTCAGCGAGCATCCGCAGCCCCAATCCGCCGTCTCGGCCAAGGCCAAGATGGCGGTCATCCATGTTTCCGATCCCACGACGACAGGCGAAGTTCGCCGATTCAAGGACATGGGATGGGGCGTCAAGTCGCTGGCCTTTTCACCGGATGGCCGTTTCCTGGCCGCCGGCAAGCTGGACCGTGCCATCTATGTTTTCGATGTCGACAAAGGGATCAAGGTGGACAGCCATGAAAAACTTCAAGACCTGGGGGAGGTCACCTGCCTGACTTTTGCGCCTGACGGCCGCAAGCTGCTCAGCGGAGGCTGGTCGGGCCGAATCCAAACTTGGGACGTGTCCGAGGACGGCCGGCTGACCGAGGCCAAGCCGTTTGTGGGCCACGGCAATGCCGTCAAATCGATCTGCGTCAGTTCCGATGGGAATACGGTGCTCTCGGGCGATGAGAAAAAAATGGCGAGGGCTTGGAACCTACATACATGCCGCGAGCAGTTTGCCATCGAGGGGTTTCGCTGGCAAGTGGCCGCCTGTTTTCTTTCGCGTTCGGCCAAACAAGGCGTTGCCACCGACGGGCAACGCATCGATTTGATCGACATGGTCAAAGGCGAGGTCATTCAGTCGATGTCCCTGGCGAAAGGGATATGCCATAGCTGCGCCATTACTCGCGACGGCCGACACGTGGCCTGTTGCGATGGTTATGCGATGCGCGTTTGGGAAATCTGCACCGGCAACGAACTGCCGTCTTGCCAGGGAGAGCAAATCCAATGGGCGGCCGCCTTCACGCCCAACGGCAAGTACCTGCTCTCGGGCGTTAGCGGCAAGGTCAATTTGTGGGAGATCGCGACGGGCCGAAGACTCTATGAATTCGACACCAAGCCGAACGCCAACGTCCACTCCTTGGCCGTTTCGCCCGACGGCATCCACTTCGCAGCGATTTCCAGCAATTCAAGTGACGATCTCACCGTTTATCGGTTTCCGCCCGAAATTCGCGAGCCGCAATAACCTGCAAACTATTCGTCGGGGCGAAACTTGTCGAGACCCGTTCGCGGCGTTTGATCGTCGCGCTGCCGCGATCGAGCGGGCTGTGGGGGGGCGGTTACCTTGCGAACCGGCTCGCGCGGCGTTGCGGCGACTGCCGGCGACGTGATCACCGTGCTCGGCGATAGCGTTTTCGCTGCCACTGGAGGCGTGGTTGCAGGGGTGGTCGGCGCGGCCGCCGGAGGGGCGGTTGTAGGAACGGTCGGCGCGGCCACCGGCTTCTTTTGCACGAAATCGATTTCCGGCGGCGTTTCGCAAGCGACAACAATCGGCATGTCGATGGTGATGCCTTGATAGCTGGCCTTGAGTGATCCGGTGAACTTGCTCTCACGAGGAAATCCGAGCTTCTTGTCCCAGGTAATCGTCCCGCTGCCGGTGACCTTGAGGGAAGCATTCTTTCCCTTGTCGATCAGCGTTGTCAGTTCATAGGACTTGGCGATGGTCGCCGTCGCGTCGGTTTCCGATTCGATGCGGTAGGCCACCGATTCGACGGCCGGAATGACGACCACGGATTGCGTTCGCGGCTGAGGTTGCGGCTCAGGTTCAGGCTGAATTCGCGACGGAATTCGCGGCGAAGGTCGCGGCGATGGGCGCGGAATAGCATAGGAGTGGGGCAGCGGCGGAGGGGTGTACGGCGGCGCATAGGGCAAGCGATGGCGATAGGACGGTTCGGGCACGGGTGTCGGCGACGACTCCCGCTCGACAGGAATGGGAATTCCGGTGAGACGCCGCGTCCGCCACGATCGCTCGCTGCCGGCCGGCAGGGTTTCGATTCCGACCCGGCCGAAGCCGCCGAAAACGACCGGCAATAGCGTACCCGAGTCGTCCTTATCCAATTCGCCGCGATCGTCTGCGATGAACGAACCGTTCGCGAATTTCGGCGTCACAATCGAGAAGCCCAACGGATTGTTGGAACCAAGCTCCTGCGAAACCGTCACGAAGTAGGGAACGACGCGGCGGTTGGCCGCCCTCAGGCCGCCGGGACCAATTGTGACTTTGATCAGGGCCACGGCCGGGGCCACCCGCCGCAATAGTTCGGGACCCGCCAAATCGGCCGCCGCGCCCACGGTCAACGAGGTTATCTTCTTCGCCGTCAAAAGGCGGCTCGCGTCCTTGGAGGGAATCACCATACCGACGCTAGCCACGTCGCTTCCGGAGATCAAGGCCCGGGCGATGCCCACGACGCGTCCTTGGTTGTCGACCAGCGGACCTCCGCTGTTGCCCGGATTGAGCGATGCATCAACCTGGAAGAGATTGCCGTCGTTGCGTTTGACGACACCGCAGACGGTGCCGCGGGTGATCTTAACGCTCTCGCCGAGCATGTCAGAAAGCGGGTAGCCGATGGCGCGAATGTCCTGCCCCAATTCCACCTTGTCCGAATCGCACAGCGGCAACGGCGTCAGTCCGGTCGCCGCGATGTGCAGCACGGCCAGGTCTTTCCCCGGTTCGAAGACCTTCACCTCGGCTGGGTAATCCTTGTCGCCCAGGTGTACGGTGATCTTCGTGGCCCCGCGAACAACGTGGGCACAAGTCATCAAGTATCCGTCGGCGTTGACGACGAAGCCCGTGCCCGTGCCTTCGCCCGACTCCGCGGTCTTGACGGAAGGCTGCTCGCCAGAGGGCGTGTAGACGGTCAGGCCCGACAACACCTTTTGTCCGGTCTCGCCCATTTCGATCCGATACCGAGTACGATAGACCGTCCCCGATTTCCAGCGATAGCAAATGCTCGCAGGTTCCGGATCGAGTGAATCGGCCAGGACGGTAGATGAGAGCAGAACAAGCCCGATGCCAAGTAGAACGGCTCGACGATATGGCGCGGCACAATAATCGAACACAACAGCACTCCAGCAAGAACCTCGACCGACTGGCAATCACCACGAGTATAGCCGACGGCGGAGCGAAGTGCCACACCGCAATCGACTATCCCAGGGCCAATCCATTTTTCATAATGCCGAAGAATAGTAAGAGTTTTCGGGCGTTGTAGGAGAAATCGCGAAGGGTGGCGGCGATTTCAGAACATCCGGCACGGCGTAGGAGGCTGATCGCCATGTTGCGGAAGGTGGCGAGGTTTTGCGGCCCGTGCCCGGTCTTCACTTGGCATTTGTCTTCGCCGAAAGAGACGTCCCGCACCCAGTGCAGGCGGTTTTCGATGCCCCAGTGGCCACGCCAGGAGCCA
>JANXOJ010000416.1 GCA_025353625.1 Planctomycetota bacterium
CCCACTTCTCGACGTGATACTTCATCTGGGCCTTGACTTCCAGGTTGCCGCCGCGAAGCAAGAGGAAGAGCGTTTGAATCTGCAGTTCATCGACGAATCGCTCGAAGAGGTACGAGACCTTGCCGCGTTTGACGATCTCCATCTGCTCTTCCATCGTGTCGGCACTGCTGCGCTTGCCTTGCTCGATGCCGGTTCGCACGGCCCTCATGCCCGGCACGTCGAGGAAGTCCATCTGTTCGATGACCTTGCGCCACTCTACGCTGAGGCGGTGCGGCAGCACCGGCATGACGAGTTCCAGCATGCCGGCCTGGATCGTATCGAGCTCCTCGGTGCCCATGCCCGTGTTGGGGCGATAGTCGAGAACGAAGTACTTTTCCTTGGGCGTGAGGTAGATATCGTTCCAGGCAACGCGGGGCCAAACCTTGGAATTGGGCCGCTCGTAGACCTTGGACCGCTGGCTATCGAGCAAGAATCGTACGCCGGCCCAATGGCAGAAGATGGCCGGATCGTGGTTGCCCAGCGTGATCCGCTTGAGGAAGCCGGCCACCTTGTTGAACATCGAAGTCAGCGATGGCCAACTATCCCAGAACAACGAAGCGGCCACGGCTACGTAGCCCTCTTCGGTGAGTGGGTAGCGGCTCAAGAGTCCGTTGATGACGGCCTCGGTCGCCTGAAAGCCGCGACGATCGACGGCCCGCATGTAGGAGAACGCATCGAGGATGTCCATCCGCCACTTGCGATCGACCTGCTGGTCGGGGAACTTTCGCGAGAGGTCCTCGAACATCGCTTCCAACTCGGACTGTTGCCAAGTGGTGGCGGGCGTTTTACATTCGGCGTGGAAACCGCGTGCCAGCACGCGGAGCCACTCGGCCCGCGTCAGCGCGCGGACCATCACCGGGTATTGCGGCGAGACGCCGGCCCCGATGCGGTCCTTGGTGGTGAAGCGCGTCACCAGGGCCGTCGCCTCTTGGGAGCCGCACTGGGGGTTGAGGTCGTTGTCGAACGAGAGGTTTTTGTAATAGGCCGGTTCGCCGAGCGTTTCGTCGCCGCCAATGGGGCAATAGTTCTCGCTCTGCGGGCGAAGCACCTGGCCCATGAAGAGGCTCTTGCCCACCTGAGAGGCACCGTAGGCGGCAGCGGCCACAGGCACCTTGGACGACGTGTATAAACTGCCGGCCATGCGGCGAAGTTGAAGCACCTCAAATTCGTCGCTCTCGTTGACGGGCAGCAGTTCGCTCGTGCGCCGAGCCGGGTTGTACTCCGACAACCAATCGCACAAATCGGTGGCTAGGTTCTCGACCTGCTCCGCCCGCCGAATGATGTTGCGGTCGCGTTCATCTGGAAATGCCATGATTACTTAGGCTCTTTGGGTTGCGGGGAATCTTTCTGCATCTGCTCCACAGTTACGGATCGTATCAGTGTCAGCGGATATTTCTGCACGCTCTTCGTCGCCTTGTCGCGGGATTCGATCACCAAGTGATACTCGTCGCCTTGATTATAGCTCAGCGAGTCGCTGCCCAACGCGACCTTGCGGGCATCGCCTTCCAGTTGGTTGGGCACCCAGTTCTCCTTGGGGTTGGCATCGCCTTCCGCGTAGATTCGATATTCTAACTCACCTTCGGCGGCTGCCGCTAGTACCTCGACATTCATGGCGAAATGCTCCTTGTCGATGCGGTTGTGCGTCGATTTGACGCTTTGGAACCGCTTGCCGGAGACCGAGACTTTGGCAAACGCCTCTTTTCCGCGATAGGCGACGTGGAGTTGCGTCTGCCCTTGCGACTTGGCGACGAATTGGCCGGGGTTCGCCGGGTCGGCATCCAGGACGTTTTTGTCCAGGCTTTCAATCGGTGCGGAAACGGCAACCGCTTCACCGCCGGGCGATTCAGCCATGACGGCGGGAGTGGCCGATTGACCCGCTTCGAGGCTGAAGTCCGACGGGTTGATGGTAATCGTCGGGGCCGGCTCGACATGGACGTTGACCGTTGCCGTTTGACCGTTGCCGGCAGTGACCGTAATTGGTACATCGCCGACCGATTTGGCGGTAACTTTGGTGCCATCCACGCTTGCGATGCCCTGACCTTCCGGGGCTTTGAGCGTTGCCTGAACCGGAACTGGGGCCTGGCCTCCGCCGGGATCGATGG
>JANXOJ010000476.1 GCA_025353625.1 Planctomycetota bacterium
GGTCGTAAAACCGAACGGGGCTTAGCTTTTCCGCTCTGCCCATTTAAATGGAGCCATGAAAGCGGAAAGGCGCGAGCCTTCCGGTGTCGCACCCATCGCCGCACTACGCCGTCACCGGATGGCTTGCGCCATGCCGCTTCAATGGAGCAATGGAAGCGGAAAGGCGCGAGCCTTCCGGTGTCTCCCCCGGTGTCGCACACCGTCACCGCACCAACGCCGCACCAACGCCGTCACCGGATGGCTTGCGCCATGCCGCTTCAATGGAGCAATTCGGGAAGGCGGGACGCCTGCACCACGATAAAAACAGGACTGTGCATTTTTCCTAAAATCTCGGTCCGGCCACTTGACAGAATTGTTTGGATCGCGATGATAATGGTTGCGTCCTTTGCGGGATGCGACTTGTCGAAGGTGTGCGAAGTGGCGAAACGTTCCGCCGAGGTTGTCGATCGACCTTGAAGTGTGAGAGGATCACGCGATGGAAGCCGCAAGACTTGCCCAAACCGCGACCGACCCGGCCCGGCCAACCCCCGAGCCGCAGCCGCTACTCTCTTCTCACTCCAGCAACGGCATCGCCGCCCCACCGTATTGCCGTAGGATGTGCAACTCAACGAGCGGGCGGACGTAATGTGGCAGCGGAAAAGGGATTAACGTTCGAGTGGTTAGGGTTACGTCTTCGCATGCTTCCCTCTTCCTTTGGCATCGGAGCCGGAAGAGTGGATGTTTCCCCCAGATTTGCGCCCTACACCCTCCTGCCCTTTACAATAATATCTGGGAGGCAGGTGTCTCAAGCATTATTGGCACAGAGGGCGGCGGGCCAGCATGCACCGCTTGCCTCCTTTAGGCTGAGTCAATTCGAGAGTGTTGCTTCGCGGCGGATGCTGCCGCTTCCGAACGCTCGATGCCACCCTACGCCGTTCATTCGCCCCACTCTTCCCCCAGTGCCGATTTCTTTCGCAGAAGATGATGGTAATGCTGCGCAAAGCGATGGGCCTCGTCGCGAACGTATTGCAGGAGCCGCAAGGCGTAGTTGTGGCGACTTAGACGCAGCGGTTCGCCGTGGCTCGACACGTAAATCTCTTCTTCCCGCTTGGCCAGCGAAATCACCGTCGCCGGTCGCGACGAAAGACCTTCCAGGGCGCTTAGCGCGGCGTGAAGTTGGCCCTTGCCGCCGTCGATCAGCAGAATATCGGGCATGGTCTCATCGTCGCAACGGCCTTCTGCGATCCTCTGGTAACGGCGCGAGACGGCCTCGTGGATGCTGGCAAAATCATCGACGCCGACAACGCTGCGAATCCGCAATCGCCGATAGCCCGGCTTAAAGGGCAAGCCATCCAGGAACTGCACGCAGCTCGCGACGGTCTCCGTGCCGGACGTGTGGGCGATATCGATGCCCTCGATCGTTCGCGGCGCGGTCGTAAGGTGCAATACCTTCTGCAACCCGACGAGGCCCTTTCGTGGATCGATGGGAAAGACCTCGGGCTGCACATTTTTATCGAGCTTGCCGCGCTGGTCGAGAGTTTCCAGCAGGTGAATCTCGTCGCGGAGTCGGGCGGCCTCTTCAAAGCGAAGTTCCTTGGACGCCGTTACCATCTCCCCGCGCATCTCGTCGAGCAGCGACTTTTTCTTGCCTTCCATGAACTGTTGCAAACGCTGGATGCTCTTGCGGTAATCCGCCTTGGATATCCGCAGATTGCACGGGGCCGAGCATTGGCGAATCGAGGCCAGCAAACAGGGGCGGAACCATCGCCAGCGCGGATCGTCCGCCGCAATATCGAGCGAGCAGGTACGGAACTTAAAAATTTTCTGCAAAACCTGCAGCGCACCGCGAAGCCCGCGCGGATTGGTAAACGGCCCAAAAAGCTTGGTTCCGCGATCGCTTGGAGTGCGCGTGATTTCGACCCGAGGAAACTCCTCATGCGTGTGAATCTCCAAGTAAGGGAACGATTTGCCATCCCGAAGGTCGCGATTGAATTTGGGCAAAATGTCCTTAATCAGCCGGGCTTCCATCAGCAGGGCATCGACTTCGCTTTCCGCGAGCAAGTAGTCGATATCGCGAATCTCTAGGACCAATTTTGCCGTCCGGGAGTCTTCGGCCGCCGCCTTCAGAAAATAGCTTCCCGCCCGAGATCGCAAGTTTTTCGCCTTGCCGATATAAATCACGCGGCCCGCGTTATCCTTCATGAGGTAAACGCCGGGCGACTTAGGGAAATCGCGCACTTTCCTAGCGGCATAGGAGTTATCTAGCGGCTCGGCGGGAAAGGACATTTCAGGCATGGCGATAACGCGGAAAAAGTACGCGACCGATCCATTATAGGGCCTAAGCGATTGAGGAAGGAATGGCAGAAAAATCAACGATAAAAAATGACGATGTCCTACGCGCCATTTCCGCACCTTCTTTTCCCGCAGCACGTGTTTGTCAAAAACTCAGACTTCCTTTTTCAGACCCGTAAACTTGCAAGTACTCCTTCAAGCGGAGTTTTCGAGCGGTGTTCTCGCTACTCATATATCGAA
>JANXOJ010000489.1 GCA_025353625.1 Planctomycetota bacterium
CTTGGCGAAAGGGCAAAAGACATCCGATGCCCTGCGATTAGGCGTAAAACTGCTTCTTGAGAAAGTGATTCGATGATCGGGGAAATTATGCCAACCACCTTCAACTACTTTCAAGAGATTTTTGTGCCGCTGTGCCTGCTCATGGCCCTTCGCGCACTGCTCCGCACCTCCACGGGGCGAATTCCAAGGCGGGCTGGGCTGCTCAATCTTTTGATCTGGTCGGTGGCGGCCATCCTCATCACCGCGCCGGGGATGACAATCCCCATTGCCAACAGACTAGGCATTAATCGCGGCGCGGACCTGATTATCTACGTGGCGATACTCGGCGGCATTGCCGTAAGCTTTTACTTTTATCAGCGTTTCCGTCGCATGGAAAACCTCATTACCGAATTAGTCCGACGCGACGCTGTCGCTCGTGGCGTGAAGGGCGGCGGAGAAAACGCTTCCCCATGAAGATGCTTTACGTCACCGCAACGTTGCCCTCCGGTTCTGGGGAAGCCTTCCTAATTCCCGAGGTGCGAGAGTTATTGCGCCGGGGTTGCGACGTGCGCATCGTGCCTCGATCGCCGACGAAGCGAACGATCCATTCCGACGCAAGCGAGTTGCAGGATCGAACCACCGCGAGACACCTGCTGGGCTGGGATGTGTTCGTAGGGGCGGCGCGAGAGATGTTGCTGCGGCCCGGCCTGGCGTTGCAGGCATTGGTGCTGCTGTTCCACGGCAATTGGAAAACAATTGTCAAAAACTTAGCGGTCTACCCCAAAGGGCTGTGGCTGGGCGGCCTGGCTCGCAGTTGGCGAGCCGACCACATCCACGTGCATTGGATTTCCACGCCGGCCACGATCGGCATGGTTGCAAGTATC
Source organism: Planctomycetota bacterium (assembly GCA_025353625.1). Classification (GTDB taxonomy): domain Bacteria; phylum Planctomycetota; class Planctomycetia; order Pirellulales; family Thermoguttaceae; genus JANXQG01. The sequence goes on from JANXOJ010000489.1 coordinate 864, forward strand.
GTCTCGGGAACCACTTGGAGTTGCACCGCGCATCGCGCGGATATTAACTTGAACAATCTGCTTCAGGTGAAAATGCGGCACGCCGACCTCGTGCGGTTCATCTCACAAAGCGGGCTGCGGATGGCCGCGTCGATGGGCGTGAAAGTCGATCCACGGAACACCGCGGTGATTCACGTCGGAGTGAGCATCCCACCGCTGCCCGAGATTTCATCTCGGGCAGACCGGGCGGTAACAATCCTCTGCCCTGCCAATCTCTATCCCGTGAAGGGGCACACGTACTTGCTGGACGCCATCGCGTTACTGAAGGCGCAGGCGATCGACTGTAAGTTGCTTCTGGCCGGCGACGGTGGTCTGCGACGCGAGTTGGAGTCCCAATCGAAGGGTCTCGGGTTGACGGAGATAGTCCGGTTTCTCGGCCAGCGGTCTCACAGTGAAATTCTCGAGATGTATCGCAATGGCACGGTCGATTTGGTCGTGCTTCCCAGCGTCGATTTAGGCGATAATCTACACGAAGGAATCCCCGTCGCGCTCATGGAGGCGATGTCCTACGCCATCCCCGTCGTTGCCACGCGAACCGGCGGGATTCCGGAGTTGCTCGACGGCGCGACCGGTCAACTCGTGCCGGACAAAAGCCCTGCGGAACTTGCCGATGCCATCAAACGCCTCGTCATCGCCCCAGACCTGCGGAAAACAATGGGCTTGCAGGGCAGGCAGAGGGTCTGCGAGTCGTTCGGTGTCGAGGCGGTTGTTTCGCAATTGTTGGATCGCATTGCCAATGGGCCAGATTCCATCGGCGAAAAAACCGCACGGGAGTGCGCTACCATCAGCGATGGGAAGAGGGGCACCGGCAATGTCTGAATCGCAGCCCTTGGTCAGCGTTATCGTGCCCTGCCGCAATGAAGGCCGGTGGATCGCTGCCTGCTTGCAATCGATTCTCGACAACGACTACCCCAAGGACCGGCTGGAGATCCTCGTCGTCGACGGCATGAGTACCGACGACACCCCAGCGGTCGTTGAGTCGATGGCCGCACAACACCCGCAATTGCGACTGGTGCCCAATGAGAAAAAGATCACGCCAACGGCATTGAACCGAGGTATTGCCGCGGCCAAGGGCGGCATCATCGTTCGCATGGACGCCCACGTCGAATACCCGCACAACTACATATCCTCGTTGGTCGCTCTGTTGCAGCAAAGCGGTGCCGACAATGTTGGCGGCATCTGCCGAACGCTGCCGGCGGGCGACACGGCGATGGCCAAGGCAATTGCCCTGGGCATGTCGCATCCCTTGGGAGTCGGCAATTCGCATTTTCGCATCGGTTCCAACGAAGACCGTTGGGTCGATACGGTTCCCTTTGGATGTTATCGCCGTGAGGTGTTCGACCGCATCGGCACGTTCGATGAAGAGCTCGTTCGCAATCAAGACGACGAACTGAATTTACGGCTGATTAAGCACGGTGGACGGATTCTGCTTTCGCCGCGCGTCGTTTGCAACTATTTCGCGCGCGATTCCTTGAGCAAGCTATGGCGGATGTACTATCAATACGGTTACTTCAAGCCGCTCGTGGTGCGCAAGGTGGGCGGCGTGATGACGCTCAGGCAGTTGGCCCCACCGCTTTTTGTGTTGTGCCTTTTTGGAAGTGCCTTGGCCGCTCTTATTAGCGCGGCCGTCCTACCCTTTCCTTGGAAGCTTATCGCCCCGGTCGGCTTTGCGTTGGTTGCCGGCAGTTATTCCCTGGCCATCGGCACCTGTGCCATCGCGTCGGTTGCAAAGCATGGAATCGCGACGGCGGTCGCCTTGTGCGGCGTTTTTCCCGCCTTGCATATAAGCTATGGACTCGGCTATTTACGCGGCGTTGTTGAGTTTTTGATCTTGCGACGAAGCCGCGGTAGCGACGCCAAGGCCGTTCCCATGACCCGCTGAGAAAGACTCGTTGCGTGCTCAAACGTTCGTTCGATATCGCGGTTGCCGGAATCGGGCTATTGCTGCTTTCGTGGCTGCTGCTTCCCGTGGCGATCCTCGTGCGCGTTACTTCGGTTGGCCCCATCTTTTTTCGCCAGGAGCGGATGGGCCGGGCGTTTCGACCGTTCTACATCTATAAATTCCGTTCGATGGTCGAAGACGCCCCCAAGAAAGGCAGCCTCGTGACGTTCGGTGCCGATCCCCGCATCACGCCCGTGGGCCGCTTCCTGCGCGCGACCAAGATTGATGAGCTACCGCAATTATTCAACGTGTTGATCGGTGATATGAGCCTTGTCGGACCGAGGCCGGAAGTCCGCAAATATGTCGAGATGTTTCGCACGGACTACGAGGAGGTGCTTCGCGTTCGGCCCGGCATTACCGATCCGGCTTCGATCAAGTTCCGGCACGAGGCCGATATTCTCGGTGCTGCAGCCGATCCGGAAAGGGAATACGTCGAACGAATTCTGCCCGAAAAAATCCGCTTAGCGAAGGACTATGTGCGGCAATCGTCCTTCTGGTACGATACGACTCTAATTTTCAAGACCGTGCTGGCCATTGGCGGCCGCGCATCGGACGGCGATAGTTTAAGGAGAGGTCCGTGACGGAGATCAATTCCGCTTTTGGCGGCGAACGACCCGCGATGGAGGTGCCCTTTTTTCGTCCCTCGATCACCGAGATGGAGATCGATGAGGTGGCGGCATGTTTGCGCTCCGGCTGGTTGACGAGCGGCCCGCGTGCGAAGCAGTTTGAGACGGCCTTTGCCCAGCGCGTCGGGGCGAAACGTGCCTTGGCGTTGAACTCCTGCACGGCCGGATTGCACCTTGCCGTCGAGGCGCTCGGCTTGCGGCCCGGTCAGGCGGTACTGGTGCCGACGATGACCTTCGCCGCCACGGCCGAAATCG
>JANXOJ010000514.1 GCA_025353625.1 Planctomycetota bacterium
GGCCAATTTTCGCGCAGCCACCCGACCGCCGGGCAAACAATTTTAGTACTGCCGATTACGGATTCACTTTTCCGATACGAGGCAATCATGGTATACTGCGGGTGAGTAGTTATTCAACGCCCCTTCCCGGGTGGGGTGAAGCAGTCCGACAGTTGGCCAGTGAGATGGGAAACCTTTGGTATCGAACCGCCGTGTTTTGCTTGTGGATGGCTACCATGAGTTGGCTGGTCCAAACCAAGATACTGCCCACTTACTATCGTGGCGACCCGCCGGCGTATGCTTCCATGACCGAGAATCGGCCCCCCGATCCGGTTGGGTGGTTTTTGAGTTTTAATGATCGGCGAATCGGCTGGGCCTTGAGCGAGATTGTCAAACAACCGGGCGAGACGTCCGAGATTCACAGTCTCGTTCATTTTGACGACCTTCCCTTGGATCAATTTATACCCTCCTATTTGCGGAGTGCCGCCCGGCTGGGGCCTAGCATTTTGGGCAAGATGGAAGTGGAGGTCGAAAGCAACCTTTTGATCGATTCACTCAACGGATTGGTCTCGTTTGACTCGGCGATGCGACCGAAAAAAGGACAAAGCATCGTCCATATTAGTGGTAACGTGGAAGGTGACAAATTGCGTTTGAACGTGCGGGTCGGCGATGCCAGCTGGGAGCCTGAACTTCCCATACCTCAAAATATGGTCGGCGACGGCCTAACGCCGCAAATGGTTTTGCCACATCTACGGCTGGGGCAGTCGTGGACCCTTATTTCTTATAGTCCGATGTCGCTGGCGAGCCGGCCCTTGGAAGTCATCCAAGGGCATCCGCCAACCGAGGTGTTGTTTGCCAAAGTCGAGGAAGAAACGACGGCCAGCTATAATGGTCACGTTGAGCCGATGTGGCTCGTTGTCTTTCGGTCGGACATCAACACCGGCCCCGCCAATGAAAAGAATATCCGCAACCGGCTATGGGTTCGGCACAATGGCGAGGTCGTACGTCAGCAGGTCATGGTCGGCCAAAATGCGCTGATGTTTGTGCGCATGTCCGATCAAGAGGCAGCAAGGTTGCGTGCCGAACATAAGGAATTCAACCGGGCGGTTTCCGGCGGAGGCCAACCATGATTGAATTCGACAATGTCGTTCGCAGATACGGCCGCACGCTGGCCGTCGACGGGCTCAAATTAACCATTCCGCGCGGCGAGCTCTTTGCCTTACTGGGGCCCAACGGTGCCGGAAAGACGACAACGATTCGGATGTTGGTCGGACTGCTGCGGCCCGACGCGGGGCAGGTTCGCGTCTGCGGCATCGATTGCACCAAGAATCCACGCGAGGCAAGCAGTCACCTGGGTTATGTGCCGGACGAGCAGTTCCTGTACGACAAGCTCTCGGGCCGCGAACTGCTGGAGTTCTCCGGTGAGATGCACGGTCTGAATGCCGCCGCCTTGCGCGATCGCATCGAGCGCGAAAGCAATCGCTTTGAATTGACCGGTTTTCTCGACCGCCTCATCGAGACCTATTCGCACGGCATGCGGCAGCGTTTGATTTTTGCGACGGCGATGCTCCACGACCCGGACGTGCTGGTGGTCGATGAACCGATGGTCGGGCTCGATCCGCGAAGTGCGCGGGTGGTCAAGGATTTGTTGCGCGCCGAGGCGGATGCCGGTAAAACCGTGCTGATGTCTACCCATACTCTGGCCGTCGCGGAAGAAATATCCAATCGCATTGGTATTCTGCACCACGGAAAGCTCGATTTCCTGGGAACGCTCGATGAATTGCGGCATACGCTCGCCGCCCCGGAGAAGGCTCTCGAGCATCTCTTCCTCGAAATGACCAACGGACACGTTGCGAATGGCGTGAAGGTCCAGCCGTCATGATTTCCGTCGGGAATCCTATTGTCGAACGTCTACCATCTCCCGAGGCAGAGTCGCGCGGTTTTCATCGCATGGAACGGCGCATGCTCCGAGCGCAGGTCGCCCAGGCGATTTCTTCGTCGCGGCTGCGCGGTTCGCTGATCGCGATATTGAGCCTGCTGCTTTGGCTGGGACTGTTTCAGATCGTTTACGAAGGCTTCGTCTTCATGCGCGCGACGCTGCCCGAGCCGATCCACGAACAAGTCGTGAAGGCGATCTTCAACGCTTTCTTCTTTTTCTTGTTCGGGATGCTTGTGTTTTCGTCGTGCGTCATCATGTATGGATCGCTGTTCCGGCACGCCGAAATTGCCTTTTTGCTGACGATGCCGATCCGCGCCGAACGTGTTTTTCTGCACAAATATCGCCACGCCGTACTACTGAGTAGTTGGGGCTTCGTGTTGCTGGGCAGTCCCATGCTCGTTGCCTATGGCATTGTCGCGCGCGTGTCGTGGTACTATTTTGCACTGCTTTTGCCGATGCTGATTTCGTTCGTTTTCATACCGGCGGGCATCGGTGCCATTTTACTGCTCTTGGTCATGCGGCTTTTCCCGAGGAATCGAACGCACGTGATGGTGGCGGGCGGAGCTTTGGTCTTGGCTTTTGCCCTCTGGTATTTTTGGTCGCTCTTCACGCAACGCGAGTCGGACCTACTCACGCCGCGCTGGTTTCAAGACATGCTGGGGCGATTGCAGCTAACGGAGCAGAAGCCGCTGCCCAGTTGGTGGTTGAGTTCGGCACTGTTGGAAACGGCAAGCCATGCTTGGGCAGAAGGAATGCTCTTTTTAGCATTGCTCGTTGCCAACGCGCTGTTTGTTCGCGAGGTAGCCGCCGGCTTTGCCGCGCGGATTTACCGAACTGCCTACTGTCGCGCCGCCGGCATCGGTGGGGCCGCCGGTCGCGTATGGATGGGTGGCTTCGATCAATTGCTCTCGCGGTCGCTTGGCTTCCTCGATCCACAGGTTCGCCTGGTTCTGCTCAAGGATGTCCGCGTGTTCCGCCGCGACCCGGTGCAGTGGGTGCAATTCGTCATACTTTTTCTGCTCCTCGTTCTCTACTTCATTAACGTTCACCCGTTCGGTTACACGGTACACGTCGCCCAATGGATAAGCATCGTCAGCTTTATGAACTTTTCCGTGGTCGGCTTGCTGATGTCCACGTTCACAACGCGGTTCGTGTTTCCGCTGGTCAGCCTCGAGGGACGGCGTTTCTGGCTGCTGGGCCTACTGCCCCTGAAACGCAGTTCCATTCTCTGGGCCAAGTTCTGCTTTTCGATGACCGCTTTGGCGCTGCCTTGCAGCGTGCTGATATTTCTTAGCGATTGGATGTTGGGGGTACCCGGCCTTTTGGCCGGCCAGCATCAGTGGACTTCTATGTTGCTCTGCCTGGGACTTTCGGGGATTGGCGTCGGCCTTGGCGCGCGATTTCCCAACGTTCGCGAGCAATCGCCGTCGCGCATCGCGGCCGGTTTTGGCGGCACGCTGAATCTCGTGGTCAGCACGATTTACATCATTGCGATGCTCGTACTCACGACGCTGCCGTGCCATTTGTACGTCGCCCGATTGATCGAACCGGGGTTCTCGCTCAGCGGCGAGTTTGCCCGATTCCAGATGATGATCCAGCCGTGGCTGATTGCCGGTACGATTGCGAGCTTGTTTGTGGGGATATTTGCGATGCTATTTCCCATGTGGCTGGGTATCAAAACGTTTTCAGCCCAAGAGTTTCACTAATTTGAGCCGAGAAAACTTGCCATCCCGCACGTTGATGGCGTCAAAATGGGTTACGTGTACTTGGCAATCGTAAAAAACGGCATTTCAGGTCGTCTTGACGTTCCCTGCATGCGGGCCTTATACTGATGGGTCTTTGATATCATTTTTGTACGCGAGCCACCGAACATGAAGAGCGAACGCCGACACGAATTGCAACACAACGATTTGGCCGACTGGATGACCGGGGCCTACGAGACGATCGCTCCCCATCGCAATGCGATCCTGGCAGGGGCAATTGGCGCGGTCGTGGCCGTGGGTGCTTGGGCGTTCTGGCGAGGCCACTCGGAGGGCCAAGCGGCCGAAGCCTGGGATGCCTATGGCAGCGTCCTCCAGCAGCCGAACATTCAATTCCTGGTAGCAAACCAGAATCCCCAGACCGCCCAGGCGTTGGTCGTACAGGCCCTTCAGCGGTTGGACGAAGTTGCCCAAAAATACCCCGGCACCGCCGCAGCCGAGTGGGCGCAAATCGGGACTGCCGACTTGCTCCTTGAGATGGGCGAGCGCAACCTGCTGGGCGAGAAGAAGGGATCAACGCAGAATATCACCAATGCGATGGAGAAATATCAAAAGGTCGCGTCGAGCTCGTCCAATCCGCTGGCAAAGCAGAGGGCGTTGTTCGGTCAGGCGCGCGCCTTGGAGTCGCTCTGCCGCGTCGATGAGGCAAAGAAGGCATACGAAGAACTGAAAAATGAGTATCCCAAGGGGATGTTCAACAAAGTGGCGGAAGATCGAGCTGCCGAACTAGCCAAGCCCGAGTTGAAAAGATTCTACGACGATCTCAAGGCGTTCGAGCCGAAGCCCATCGTGCCCAAGGCCACAACGCCGGCAGCTGCCGGCCCGCGTGCGGCCTTGGAAAGCATGGGCGGCATTTCCGACAACCCGCCCGACGAGAAGGGGGCGAGCAAAGATAGTGCCAACAAGAAGTCGGTTTCAATCGATCTGCCTGCCCCGCCGCCGATGTCCGAACCGGTCTTTGAAACGCCCGCAAAGTCCGACAGTTCCTCAAAGCCCAAGGATTCGGCCAAGATGGAACCGGCCAAGACCCCGGAGGCAAAGCCGGACCCCGTGAAGGCTCTGCCCGTCGATTCGGCCGGGAAGAAAGATAAGTAACGCAGGTGACAAACACCCCACGCTACCCAACCCTCTCGGACGATCCGGTTGAATTTGTCGTCGAGGAGAGCGAGGCCGGGCAGCGGCTCGATATGTTGCTCTCGCTGCGGTTTCACGACTACAGCCGCGGGCACCTTCGCCGCGTCATTTCGTTTGGCGGCGTTCGCATCGACGAAACCGGCGGCAAGCCGGCCTACCGCGTTCGCGCCGGGCAGGTGGTCCGCGTTGTCTTGCCGGAGATTCCCCGCGAGGCACCTCGGCCGGAGGATATTTCGCTGGAAATTCTCTACGAAGACGAAGACTTGGTCGTCGTCAATAAGCCGCCCGGCATGGTCGTCCATCCGGCCCGAGGCCATTGGTCGGGCACGCTGGTCAGTGCGTTGCAATTCCACTTTGGCCCCAGCCTGAGTAGTAGCGGCGGCCCACTCCGGCCTGGAATCGTGCATCGCCTTGACCGCGACACGAGCGGCGCGATCCTCGTCGCTCGTCACGACCAGGCCCATGCCAAGCTTTCGAGCCAGTTCCAGTCGCGGACGATCGAGAAGGAGTATTTTGCGATTGTCGCCGGCTCGCCCAGTCTCGATAGCGATATCATTGACCGTGCCATCGCCGTGCATGCGACCCATCGCGAGAAGATGACGACGGTTCGCGACGACGAAGAGGGACGCACCGCGCAGACGCTGTATACGGTTACCGAGCGGTTTCGAGGGTTTGCCGCCCTGCGCGTAAAGCCTAAGACCGGACGCACCCACCAGATTCGCGTTCATCTGGCATACATCGGCTACCCCGTGCTTTGCGATCGGGCCTACGGGCACCGGGCCGAATTGACGCGCGGCGAATTGAGCGGCGAACCGGGCGACACCACACTGCTGTTGGGCCGCCAAGCACTGCATGCGCGGCACCTTAAGTTTGAGCATCCCAGCAGCGGGAAAACGATTGAGGTCGAGGCGCCGCTGCCGGGCGATATGATGAACCTGCTGCACGCGATGCGAACGTTCCGATATCTTTAAGCCGGTACTACGAACGTCGCTGCCGACCTCGACGCATGGAACGGTAGAATGTCTTAATAGCCAACGGGAAGGAACAAAACAATTCCCCCGTCTTAAACGTTGTCGGCTACGGCACCTCCCGATTGGGCGAAGTGGGTTTTGGGAACTCTAATAAACGCCGATCCGTGCTAATCTCCGTCTGAATTCGTGGCAATTAGCGTTTATTAGCGTTCCCTTTCATTCCCCACTCCCCGATCTACTCCGGGGATAACGCCGGCTCGGATTTCTTTGCCAACTTGCCGCTGGGCACGTCATCGACTTTCAAATCGCCCAACGCCCATTGAATGCCCGCCAGGTAATGCTCCAGCACGGCCGCGTTCCAATAAATCTCCTTGCGATGTCCTAGCGAGCAGTAAAAGACGCGGCCGTCGCCGTAGTGCTTGATCCACGAGATCGGATTGTCGCCGTCATCGCGTCCGCACGAAACGTGAGCGGCCGTCGACTTCTTGGGACCAATCTGGTTTCGGCTCTTCGACATGTCGAGGCTCAGCAACACGCGATGCGTATCGCGAGAATAGGGGCCTTTGATTTGATAGATTTCATCCTTGAGGACGAAGCCCTTGCCGCCGAACGACTGGTTCAGTCGATGCGCCGGCTCGTCCACTTTAATCGCCCAGCCGTCGGCTTCGTTCCTGCCGGTCCCGCCGGCCCCCCAGGGGTGCCCGTTAAACTGTCCGCCGATCATTTCGACCGCTTCAGGCCACGTGGGGAAGTTGTCGCTGGCGGCGTGGATGCCGATGAACGCTTTGCCGCCCTTTATGAAATCCAGCAGGGCCGCACGTTGCTTGGAGTCGGTGAATTTGAGTTGCGTCGTGCTGTTGAAGAGTACGGCATCGTACTTGGCGAGATTATCCGGCGTGAATGCCGACATTTCGTGCGAAACTTCCGTGCTGAACGCGCCGCTGGTCTTGCCCATCAGCTCGAAAGCTTTATCGCCAATGGGTATCGCATCGTGCTTGAAGCCTTCGGTACGGTCGAAGACAAGGATCTGCCGGGGCTTGGCCGGCTTGGCAGCGGCCTGCTTGGGCAGGGCCTTTTCGATCTTGCTTAGTTCGTCGGCGGAAACATCGGCCTTCGCGGCATCGGCACGACTGACGATCGTCGCGGCGATGAGCAACATCATCGCGAACTTTCGGAAACTTTGGACTTTCATTCTCACGATTCTCCCAGGTAGGAAACAAAAAAGTGGTTAACAACGAAGAAGTTGAAACATTAGTGCTGTTTTTCGCTCGGAAAGAGGAATCCCATTAGGTTGCGCGTCCCAAGGGCACCGGGGCTGGCCAGCACTTCGCCCGCCTGGTAGCCTGCGGCCATGCCTTGTTGCTCCGCATAGGCTCGAAAGCGTCGCACATGATCGGCCTTGGCGGGCGGGAACTGTGTCTTGTAACATGCGATGGCCTCCATCTTCTGCTCGAGCACATCGCCAATGTCAACGACGATCGCCCCCGGCTCGTCGGTCGGTTGCAGCGAGCGGAAAGCGAGGTAACAATAAAGAAACGCAGGGACGACATGCACGGGAAGGCCGTCGAAATGCTCGTCCCATTTGCAAAGTCGGGAATAGAACACGCCCGCTTCAATGATCTGACGGGCCTGCCAGTGATCGGGCGATGCCAAAGGCGTGCGGGCACCCAAGCCAATCACCAGGCGTGGGCGATATTTTCGAAATTGCTTCGCCAAGGCAACGCGGGCCTCAAAAGTATCGAA
>JANXOJ010000710.1 GCA_025353625.1 Planctomycetota bacterium
GATCGGCGACCGCACGCGGCGGATCGATGGCGCCCACGTCGAATACTTTCGCGGCATCTCCAATCCCATCGGCGTGAAAGTCGGGCCGTCCATGACGCCCGAGCAGTTGCTCGATTTAACGGACATCCTCAATCCGCGCAACGAGCCGGGCCGCTTGACGTTCATCCACCGATTTGGCGTGAAGAAGATCGCCGAGTCCCTGCCTAAGCTGATCGAGACCATTCTCCGCGCCGGTCGCCAGGTGACGTGGTGCTGCGACCCCATGCACGGCAACACGCGGTCGACGCAGACCGGCATCAAGACCCGCTCGTTCGACGACGTCCTCGATGAACTCAATCAGGCATTGGACATCCACGGCGACATCGGCTCGGTTTTGGGCGGCGTTCACATTGAACTGACCGGCGAGGACGTGACCGAATGCATCGGCGGCGCACGCGGCCTATGCGAAGCCGACCTCGGCCGTGCCTATCGCAGCGATGTCGATCCCCGGTTGAATTACGAGCAGGCGTTGGAAATGGCGTTTGCGATAGCCAAGCGAATGAGCATGTCGCGAAATTAAGTGCGCGGGGGCCGGCCCCACTTGGTTGCAGCACCTGTCCTCACCCGTTTATGGGAGAGGGGAGTTCTATCCTTCCACTTCAAAACCCGGCCGCTGCGTGCGTTTGAGCCAAGCGTTGGCAGCGTCGTCGCCGACGATCCGTTCCTCGATGGGATCCCAGGTTAGCTTGCGGCCCAGACGCAAGGCGATGTTCGCAAGGTGGCACGTCGTAATGGTCCGATGATGCGAGGCCACGTCGGAAAGCGTTGCCGAGCGGTCCTTCACCGATGCCATAAAATTGCCCATGTGGCTGAGTGCCGCTTTTCCGCGACGCAACTTCGTCGCGACCTCGTCGGGCACGGGGTTCTTTTTAAGATCGTCGACGGCCGGGCCGAGGAATAGGCCTCGGTTGACGAAGAGCTTGCCCTTATCGCCTTCAAATAAGATGCCGTTTTTCGTTCGCGGCGTGTCGCCCGGCTTCTTGCAGTCCCACAGCGGCGTATCCTCGCCGTCGATGATGACCAACTCGACTCCGTTAGGATAGATGCAGCGGACTTTGAAACGCCCGGCCGTGCTATAGCAGTCGTCCTTGGTCGGCATGCCTTGCTTCAAATCTTGCGGATGGATCGATGCGACCGGCTCGATGCTCGTCGGGCCGCTCGCGCTCATGCCGATGCCCCAGGTGGCAATATCGACGTGATGCGCGCCCCAGTCGGTGAGCTTGCCGCCGGAGTATTCGTACCACCAGCGGAAATTGCCGTGGCAGCGTTGGGTAATATAATCGACGTACGGCGTTTGACCGAGCCACGCATCCCAGTCCAATCCCTTCGGCGGATGTCCCGTTTTGAACGGACCGCCCGACGGAGCACCGCCAATCGCACAAGTAACCCGGTGAATCTTACCGATGCGGCCCAACTGGCAAAGGGCCACCGCCGTTTGAAATGCTCTGTCGCTACGCTGTTGCGTGCCGACTTGAAAGACGCGGCCCGTCGCCTTGAGCACCGTCTGAATCTGGCGGCCTTCGTCAATGGTCAGCGTGAGCGGCTTCTGGCAGTAGACGTCCTTGCCGGCTTTCATGGCCGCGATAGCAATCCGCGAATGCCAATGGTCGGGCGTGCTAATCGTTACGACGTCGATATCCTTGCGGTCGAGAAGTTTGCGGTAGTCGCCGAAGATTTCGGCCTTGGCACAGAACTTCAGCGTCGCCTTGAACGACTCGCCGTGCGAGCGGTCCACGTCGGCCAGGGCAACAATATCGCCGTAGTGAGAAGCTTCGCTGGCATCGCCTCGGCCCATGCTGCCATTGCCAATGCAACCGATGGTGTGGCGATCGGCCTTGGATTGCGGCTTGTCGGCAGCGATGGCCCCTTCGGCGGTAAAGATATAAGGGATGGCGATGCCGGAAGCCGCCATGCCGGCGGTCTGCTGTAAGAAATGGCGGCGAGTCGATTGCGATTTGCTCATGGGAAGAAACCTCATTGGCGGCACGAACGAATCAGAAAACCAAGTGGGAATGCAGAGTCTAACTTAGCGAGGCCATCGTTGTCAATAAAAAAGCCGCCCGCGACTTCGCAAGGCGAAACCGCGAGCGGCTAAAAATGTGTCATCCAACGGTGCATGCTGACCAGGGGCATGCTGAGTAGCAGCAAGCTGCGTAACTTGAACCTTAATCGAGGAACCCAACCAGTTCCTGGCTGCGGCTGGGCTGCTGCAATTTGCGGACGGCCTTGGCCTCGATCTGGCGGATGCGCTCCCTAGTAACCTTGAAAATATGGCCCACTTCCTCGAGCGTGTAGCTGTAGCCGTCGCCGAGGCCGTAGCGGAGCTTGATGATCTCCCGCTCGCGGTAGCTGAGCGTCTTGAGTACCTTATGAATGCGACCGCGCAGCATGCCCTGGGTGGCACCAATGGCCGGATTCTTCGTCGTCGAATCGGGCAGAAGGTCGCCAAAATGGCTATCTTCGCTGTTGCCCACCGGCCGGTCGAGGCTGATCGGGTAGCGGCTCATCGCCAGCACGCGGCGTGCTTCGTCCACGCACGTATCGGAAGCCAGTGCAATCTCTTCGATCGTCGGCTCGCGACCGCCGACTTGCTGAAGTTTGCGCGAAACACTCCGCACCTTCGACATCGTTTCCACCATGTGGACCGGGATGCGAATCGTGCGGCTTTGATCGGCCACCGCGCGGGTAATCGCCTGACGAATCCACCAAGTTGCATAAGTGCAGAACTTGAAGCCGCGGCGATACTCGAACTTATCGACCGCACGCATCAGGCCGGCGTTCCCTTCCTGGATGAGGTCGAGGAAGCTCAGGCCGCGATTGCGGTACTTCTTGGCAATCGACACAACCAGCCGCAAGTTTCCTTCCGAGAGGCCGCGCTTGGCCTCCTGGTAACGCGCGTAAACATCCTTGAGGAAGCTTACGCGGTTGCGAAGGCTCGTGGGCGACTCCTGCGTAACGCGGAGGATATTGCGGAACTCGGCCAACCAAGGCTCGCGCTGTTGAGGGCGGCCCTTGCCGCGACGATGATCGTCTACGCGGGACTTCAGTTCGTCCACGCGCCGGCTGAACTCATCGAGCGTCTTGATCATCGGCTCGATGCGCTGCGTTCGCAGACCGAGCTCCTCGATCAATCGCACCGCCCGGCGACGGCGGCGACCCAGACGCCGCCATGCGGCGCGGCGTTGGGCCGCGCTACGGGACTTGCTGGTGGCCAAATTGTAGTCGTGGTGGTTCCGCTTCAACAGGGTCTCCAGCGTGCGAAGATTCGAGGGAAGCCGGCCCAGGATTTGATTCTTCTCCAACTGATCGGTCACCGAGACCTGCACGGTGCGGTCGAACGGCAGTTCGCCCTCGTGAACGCGCCGCAAGACCTTAACGGCCAACTGCATAACGTAATCGCACGACAGAACGTGCCGCCGGAAATGCGCGCGGGTTTCCTCAATCTGCCGCGCTAGCGTCACTTCCTCGCGCCGCGTTAGCAGCGGAATCTCGCCCATCTGGGTCAAATACATCCGCACGGGATCGTCCGACCAAGTGTCGTCTTCGTCGATGGATTCCAAAAGACCATCGACGTTGACGTCCAACTCAAGTTCGTCCAACTCCGCCGCAAGGTCGGGAACGCCTCGCATCAGATCGTCGTCCACATCGTCAAATCCGCCTACGGGGTCGTCGGCCAGATCGTCAATGACGTCATCCGTGCGCGTTGTTGTGTCGTCATCCAATTCGTCCAGTAATACGTCGTACAATTCCAATCCTCCTAACATCGATCCAGTACAAGCTTTCCCCAAGGTAACATTATGCCACATGCACCCTGGCAAAGCCACGAAATTCTACCACTGTTTTCTACTAACAATTCCGCAAACGGTTATTTGGTAAGGGATTCCATCTGCGGTGTTCATGCATGCGGGCCATAGAGATTGCCAAAATTGCCAACCTTGACTTACACGCATCCAAGAAGGGTTTCGATAAAAAAGAGACCCCTTTCTTCACGTTGAATCCATCCCAATGGGGCGTCAGTCAACCCCTCCCATTCGCGTGCATTGTGCGTCCGAAAATGCGAGGGTTCTACATTCTAATTGGCCCAAGTCAATAGTCCAGGGTTTGAGGGCTAATCCGATGCGTATTGACGCCGGAAACCAAAAATATCTTAGCTGCGCTAACAATTAGCGGATGATAGCATTGAAAACCGATGCCGCAGGGCCCACTTCTATCCCGCTATCGAAGGAGAAGGTTTCCCCAGCTTACCAATCGCTGTCACATTTGCGCGAGTGTCCAACTCGTCAACTTGGCCTCGGCCATGTACACTGGATAATTATCACCCGAACGTTTCCCTGCTCCGTGCCGTCTCCAACGATGAATTACTTGCTTCCATGCACCTGCGGGCAAAAGATCCCCATCGAGCCGCGTCGTGCGGGGGAAACGGTCCAGTGCCCCTGCGGTTTGACGCAGCAAGCCCCCACGTTGCGGGAGATTCGTCAGCTCCCTCGCGCGGTCGATGAGTCTCCACCCGCCGCGCGCCGCGAGGTTGCCTGGGGAGCCCGCCAACGGCTGCTCATGGCCGGCACAATCGTGGTCGTCATCGCGGTCGTGCTAGCTTTGCTTATCGCGCAACTTCGTCCGTCAGCACCTTATTCCGTGGCGAAGCCCGAATTGATGGCGGCCAAGGTCCGTGCCTCATCGCTCGTCGATAGCGTGCGGTTCTATCACCGCTATCTCGAGCCCGGCCTGGAAAGGGGCATCAGTCCGGAGGAGCAGGACTATGCGCGCAAGCGGGAGCAGTTCCAAATCGGCATGGTCGTGTTGGGAGTGCTAGGTGCCTTTGGCCTTGCCTTGATGCTGCTGGGCATCGCGGGCGTGGGCTCGCGGGCTCTCGATTTGAACCGGAAATAAGGTGGGAATCCCAATAGGGGCCAACACGCTTCCCTGTGAGTCGAGCCGGGTGTGGACGGCGTCGTAAAAAGCGGGCTCCACTTGCCAAGAGGAACTGTCGAGAGAAAGAAACGGTCGAGAGGAACTATTGTTCCAGGCGCAGGGTAAACGATGCAAAACATCTGGCGCGCCGAAAATACGGCTCTATTCCAGTTCGCTTGTCCGTAGGGGCCGGGAGGAATAAAGACGATATCCGCATGCGAGGTACCCACAGGCAAAGTTTACCGACTGCGCGCGGAACTTCCAGCATCGCGCATTGTACTGCCCTCTGGTACTGGCCTCGGGTACGGTGCCGACGATTCAATGGGTGCAGAATCAAGCTATTGCCGTGGGTTCGCGTCGCGCAGCGTCGCTTGCAAAGCGGCATCCTTGGCCAAGACCTTTTCCACCAGCCCGCGTTTGTAGGCGGCGTACTTTTCTTGTAAGGCCGGGTCGGCCAGGGCCAGCATTTGTACGGCGAGCAAGCCGGCATTGCGGGCACCTCCGCTGCCGACGCCGACGGTTGCCACCGGGACGTCGCCGGGCATTTGTACCATCGAGAGGAGCGAATCGAGCCCGCCTTGGAGGTCGGTTTGCACCGGAAGCCCGATGACCGGAAGCACGGTATGCGCGGCGACGACGCCGGCAAGGTGGGCCGCTCCGCCGGCTGCGGCGATGATGACGCGGATGCCCCGCGAGGCGGCGGTCGAGGCATATTCCTGCACGAGGTCGGGCGTACGGTGCGCGCTCATCACACGGACATCGCAAGAAATATGAAATTCAGCCAGGGCCGCAGCGGCCGTTTTGATTTTGGGCCAGTCGCTATCGCTGCCCATCAGGATCGATACCAGGGGGTGGGACATGGGTGCTTTTTTGGGGAATGACGCAGGTTGAAAATCAAATGTCGAAGCGCGGACAAACTACGAATGTTGAAAAACGGGCCGCACGAAGGATGCCATCCGTTGGGTCATTCGGACCTCAGCATTTCTCATATCTTTCCGTTATATTTCATTTTGAACGGTTCCGCAACGGCCCGATTGGGCACCGCAGCAACGGACAACATCGCGAACAACGTAATTCGGGTTGTCACGACTCTTTTACCTGCGGCACATCGCCGGTTTTATTCGTACTTCCCCGAGCGACTTCGTTTTCTTCGAGGGCCGCATTAAAGGATTTCTCCTGACATCGCTCGGAGAATTTTCAGTTTTTGCGATTCATCTTCCACTTCGTTGTCGCATGGTACCGCAGTGAACCATCTCGGTACGGACCCAAAATAACCCAAGATCGAATGAGGACGGGCTTGGGAACACGATTTCCTATCCTCGGAACCAAAAGTAACCTACCTGAAGGTAGTAGTCCTGGCGGAACGTGTCAATGGTTTTGAGACACCTGTGGTACGAGTTTAGTGACTAATTGTGAGTTCGACGATTCGGGTTTCCGGCGTGTCGGCCGGTGGGTTGCTCCAGACTTGGTTCGGCAAGGTTAATGGTCTCGGCGGTCCTAGCACGAACCGCTTCGTCCAGCGGTACTTGCACGTCAAACTGAAGTTGAAGCAGAGTTGGAAGCAGAACTCGAAATGGAGATTGAAGACGAAGGCGAGCCAACGTGAGGGCTTTCGGCGCTAGGAACAGCCCTCCAACAGAATGTCGCATGGCCACTTGGCGGAGGATTAGCGCGACGCGCTTAACGCGGAACTCGCCGCCAATCGCTTCTGACACAGCCCCCCCCCTGCGGCATGTTCCCGGCGATTGTCAGTTGGAGGTGAGTGATGGAACTCATTGACAGTATCAATCAACTGTTGGGCGACGCCCTCAAGCGGTCGGTTCGGCCCGGCATGAAGCTCAAGCTCGCCGCATCGTGTTTTTCCATTTATGCATTTGAAGCACTGAACGCTGAGTTGGAAAGCCTCGGCTCATTTGAGTTTATCTTCACGTCGCCAACTTTCGTGCCGGACGAAGTGACCGATGCCGGTCGCAAGGTTCGACGCGAGTTATACATCCCAAAGGCCGAACGAGAGCGGGGGTTCTACGGCAGCGCGTTTGAAATTCAACTCAAGAATAAGCTCACCCAGGGAGCGATAGCCAAGGAGTGTGCCGAGTCGATGCGGCGAAAAGCAAACGTCCCGTCAAACCGTAGCAAAGCCCCGATGCAACAGTTTGTTTGCCGGATAGGCCGTCTATCAGCCCCTGCACGGGTTCACAGCCGTTGACCTGGGCTACCAACGCGGCGACGCCGTAGTCAGCCACGTTGCTTCAAGCCAAGCCAACTCCACTGCCAGCACCTCGCTGCGAAGATCGAACGGGGCCCGTTGACCAGGCCCATGTCGGCCAACCAGCACCCTTGCTCGTCAGGTTCGACGTGGCTGGCACGAGAAATGGCGGGGCTGCCCAGGGCGGTCAGGTCGATGCTCTCGGTGTAAATGCACCGGACAACCGCGCCGGGTTCGATGATGAGTTGCATTTCCGCTCCATTGGCTAGTGAAAGTGATAATGAGATGCGCTGGGCTTATGGTTTCCGTTCAGTAAGATGCCGCGCTCGAATCGCCACGGGGTCATCTTGTGATTCGATGGAATGGGTTATAACATGGGATGATATCGTGACGTCAAACCACGTCCCTTGTCGGTTTTATTCCTTGAGAGACGCCGTCATGCTTGAGACACTCGACTCGTTGCCGTGGGATCAAATCGATCACATTTATGGCCCCGCCACCGATCTGCCCGATGCGCTCCGCGCTAGCATTGCCGACGGCACATTCCATGAGGATGCCTTCTGGGAGTTCTTCAATCTGATCTGCCACCAGGGCACGACCTCCGAGGCTTCCGCCGAAGTCGTGCCATTTCTGTTCGAATTGATCGCCGATCCGACGACGCCAAGTCCCGACCGTTTTCTTCTTGCCTTGGCCGAGATTGCCGCCGATCCCGAATCTCGCGCTGCCCACGACCGCGTGGCCGAAGTCCTTCACGACGTTTTCCCTTACCTGAAGCACCCCGCACCTGCCATGCGGGGCGGTGCTGGGCATGTGCTGGCCCAGTTTCCCGAAGAGGTTGGGACCATCGCACCTGCTTTGCTCGCCGCCTTTCGACGAGAATCGCTTCCGCTGTTACAGGCGGGGTTTCTTCTCTGCCTGGGCAAGATAGCCGACTCGACTCCGAAGACACTTTCGCTTCTTCGCAAGACGTATGCCTCAACGCCGGACATTCGTCTGCATTTTGCTTCGGCCATCGCCCTGATCAACGCCTGCCCGGACGAACTGCCCAACGACCTCCCCGTATTTCTGGCTCAGCTTGCCCGCGACCAATGGATCGCCGAAGTGTTCCTGCACGACCTTCCTTGGGATTGGTCGTGCGATACGGATCCCAGCGACGTGCTTGAGGAGCAACTGGAAGCGGCCGAGGATGATCCTCCGCTCCTCAATACGGATCGCTACGTTGGCTCGGTTCCATCTCTCCTTGCCGATCTCCGCAACGCTACCGTCGACCTGGCTGCCGGCGGGTTGGCCGCCACGCTCGTGCTCAT
>JANXOJ010000573.1 GCA_025353625.1 Planctomycetota bacterium
TGCCTTATCTGTGCATTTTGTGCATCTATCCAATACCGAAAAAAATAAAAGAGGGGCATTGCAGGGAAATTACTTTTATCGCGGCACAAAATTGAACAAATGCACAAAATGCACAGATAAGGCAGGGTGCCGGCAGGCCAAGTTTCGGCCTTTTTTTACGAATTTTGCCCCGCATACTTGCTTACGGCTTGAATTCCTCAACCACCGTGCTATACTACTACACATGACTCAAACGCGATGCGGGCCGGTTTACCGTTGTCCCGCATCTTCTGTAGCGGCCACTTTGTCGGCAAGTTCTGCTTGCGACACAGTTTCCTGCCTACGGCCGTAATCGATCTCCCATGGAAGCCCGGGGATCTCTTGACAACGCTTTGGACGAAGAAATCCAGCGTATGCGTTTGTGTCGGGGCCGAATAGCGTTTTTGAAGTCAAAGCAGCCGTCGCGATACGTTTTTTCGCGGTCGCGGTCTGCTTATTCCATTGTTCCCGTATTTAGGATTCCTAGATGAAGTTTGAAGAACTCGGCCTCGCCGAGACGTTGCTCCGCGCAGTGCGTGGAGAGGGTTATTCCATCCCTACCAAAATTCAAGCGGCGGCCATTCCGCCGATCCTTGAAGGCCGCGATTTGCTCGGATGTGCCCAGACCGGCACCGGCAAAACGGCCGCCTTTGCCCTGCCCGTGTTGCAGCGACTTTCTGCAACTCCGCATCGCGGCACCGGCAAGCGAAAAATCCGTGCGTTGGTCCTCGCGCCCACGCGTGAGTTGGCCGTGCAAATTGCCGAAAGCTTTCAAGTTTACGGCCAATATACCGGTATGCGGCGCACCGTCATTTATGGCGGTGTCGGCCAAGTGCCGCAGGTCCGAGCCTTGCAAGCCGGCGTTGATGTTCTCATCGCCACGCCCGGCCGTTTGCTCGATCTCATGCAGCAGCGGTTTGTCGACCTCTCGCAGATTGAAATCCTCGTCCTCGACGAGGCCGACCGCATGCTCGACATGGGCTTCATTCACGACCTTCGCCGCATCGTGGAGAAGGCCCCCGATCGACGTCAAACGTTACTCTTTTCGGCCACCATGCCCTCGGCGATTCGCTAACTGGCCAACGAATGGCTCCGCGATCCAGTCGATATCAAGGTCACTCCGGTGGCATCGACCGTCGAAACGATCCAACAGTCGGTCGTCTTCGTCGATCAGGCCGACAAGGTCCGTATTCTGACGCATTATCTTCGCCAGCCCGACTGGACCCGCACGTTGGTCTTCACGCGGACGAAGCATCGCGCCGACAAGGTTGTCAAGTTGCTCCGCAAGTCGGGCATCGACGCCGAAGCATTTCATGCCGACAAGAGCCAATCGATGCGGCAGCGATCCTTGGCGAAGTTCAAGTCGCCCGACCCGGTGGTCCTCGTGGCAACCGATATCGCGTCGCGCGGACTCGACGTCGATTTGGTGTCGCACGTCATTAACTTCGACCTGCCCGTCGATGCGGAAAACTACGTCCACCGCATCGGCCGCACCGGTCGAGCCGGCGCGGAAGGGGTTGCCGTGTCGTTCTGCGACGCGGCCGAGCGTTCGACCTTGCAGGCCATTCAGCGGCTCACCCGCAAGAACCTCCGCGTCGAGCCCAAGCCCACTGGGGCACAGATGGCTGCCGCGTCGCCCGATGGGATCGTGCCGCTGCCGGACAATTCCGAGGATACGCATCGTCGGGGCAGGCCCCATAGCCAACGGTCTTCCGGTGGGGCGGCAGGCGGAAATGGCTCGTCCGGCCAGCACGGCAAGCCGTTTCGACCGTCCGGCTCGCACGGATCGCGTCCGGCCACTTCCAACACGGGACGGAAGAAGCGTGCCAAGAACTATCGCGTTAAGGCTGCCGTCGCCGATCGCAGTTAGCCCATCCAACTGACGCGCCCATCCAACAGGACGCATTGCCGAGGCCGGAACCGTTCCGGCCTCGGTCGTTTCTTGGCAATGCCCGCGCAGTGCGGCACGGGCAAGGCGTTAGCCTGGATTATTCAT
>JANXOJ010000580.1 GCA_025353625.1 Planctomycetota bacterium
GTCGATAAAGCCTTCCATCGTGGCGGTGAGGGTTACGATCTGATCGTCGGCCCGGCCAAGGGAAGCAATCTCGACTTGGTCTTCACGAGCATCTTCTACGTCGGCCAGCCGATCTCGACGATGCCCTACAGCGTCTACAAAGACCTGGAAGAAGGCCGGCTCGGCTCCGGCAGCGTGAAGACGGTGGTGCCCGTCTGTTTGGGCGATGTGTTTCAGGACAAGCGAGTTGTCGGCACGACGCCGGCGATGTTCAACGAACTGACCTACGGGGCCGATCGGCACTACGATTTTGCCGAGGGGAGTAATTTCGGCGATACGGACAAGGATTACTTTTCGGCCGTTATCGGCTGCAACGCGGCCAAAGATACGCGGTTGAAACTGGGCGACTCGTTTCGCCCCACGCACGATGTCGGCAGCAAGACCGACGACAAGCACCGCCCCTTCACGGTCGTCGGCATCCTCAAGCCCTCCGGCACGCCCAACGATAACGCCCTGTTCGTCAATATCGAAGGCTTCTATCGAGTCGGTGGTCATGCGGGCCGCGTGGGGTTGGCATTGACCGACAAACCGGCCGAAACAAAGAAGGACTCCGCTTCCAAGGCCGAGCCAGAACCGCACGATGCCGATCACGATCACGAGCACGAAGCGTTGACCGACGACAAGAAGCAGGTGAGTGCCGTGTTGGTTTGCACGCACGACGAGGCCCACACGCGCACGCTTGCGACCGAGATCAACAAGCGGAAGGAAGCCCAGGCGGCCATCCCCGCCGAAGAAATCGCCCGCCTGTTTGAAGCCATCATCGGCAATGTGGAGTTGGTGTTACTGTTGTTCGCGGTGATGATCGTGCTCGTTGCCGGCATCGGCATCATGGTGAGCATCTACAATTCCATGAACGATCGGCGACACGAGATCGCCATTATGCGAGCGTTGGGTGCCCGGCGCGGAACGGTGATGTCGATCATCCTTCTGGAATCGATCTTGCTATCGCTAGGCGGCGGCGTGCTTGGGCTTTGCCTGGGCCACGGGCTTCTGGCGGCGGCCGGGCCGTGGATTGCCGAGAAGATGAATTTGCCGTTAAGTATGTTGCAGTTCCGCCAAGCCGAACTTGTGATTATTCCCGGACTCGTGGCCTTGGCCTCATTGGTTGGATACATGCCGGCTGTAGCCGCTTATCGAACCGATGTGGGCAAATCGCTGATGTCGAGCCCCTGAGATAAGGTTCGGACAAGAATCGCAAGCGCGTCGCGAGGTTATTCTGTTTCGAGCATTTCGACCCCCAATCCATTTTCTCCAATCTTCTTTTTTCTGAACAGTATGTCCTCTCCGCCACCCCCAATTCCCGTCCGCTACCGTGCCGTCAGTCGCATGGCCGTTCTGAGCACGGTTTGCGGCGTGGCGTCGGCGGCGTTGGTCTTTCGTATCGCGTTGTTGCTTGCTTTTCCGGCGGCAGCGTTGCTTCTGGGCTGGCTCGGCTTGCGGCAGATCGATCGCATGCCGGAAGAGTACACCGGCGAGCGATTGGCCAAGACCGGCTTGATACTAGGGGCGGTATTTGGACTGTTGGGCGGTGGGTGGCTTTGGTTTGGCGGAAGTGAAGTTCCGCCCGGCTATCAGGTTCTCGACTATGCCGACTTGCAGCCCGATCCAAACGTCCGAGATCAGATCGTGCCGCCGGGCGCGCTCAAACTGAGCGACGACAAGAAAAATGTCTACGTCAAGGGCTATATACTTCCGGGCCGTCGCCAGGTTGAAGTAACGAACTTCTTCATTTGCCGTACCAGCGACATGTGCCGCTTCCAGTCGTCCGAAAAGAAATCGTCCGACTTAATCCGCATCGAGCTCAAGGGCGACCTCAAGATCGATTACACGATGCAGCAAATCGGCATCGGCGGTCTATTTCATGCGGAAACCGACTTCGTACATGGCACGTCCAAAACGCCCCAAACGCCCTACACGATTGAAGGCAATTATATTTACCGGTAACAGATCAAGTAACCGGCGATGTAGCGTATTTCTACCCTGGCCCTTCTTCTCGCCCGCTTCGTGGTATACTAGTTTTGCTCAAAATACGTACCGAGGGAAACAAAGGGGATAAGTCCAATT
>JANXOJ010000586.1 GCA_025353625.1 Planctomycetota bacterium
GATCCGCCACCCGTCTCGGGAGCGAATTAAAAACGGCTCCTGCACCTTTTCTCCTGCACCTTTTCTCCTGCGACTCAGATTCGCCGACGATTTGCAACGCACCTGACGCAACGAACCAGAACTACCGTCGCCACTTGGCAGAACAAATGTGGAAGATAACTAGAAACGGCAAAGTCACAAATACACACCAGCTATCAATTTCATACAGCAACTGCTCCCTGTAATTCAGATAGACTACCCGTCCGTGTTCACTGTATCGATAAATTCGGCCAACTTCGGGTTGCGGAATCGACGGCAGGTAATGCATGAAGTAAAACGAGAGACAGACGAGTAGAGCGAACGAAGTCAGCACTGAACTGAGAATCAGAAAATCTAGTCTTTTCAAAAAAGCGGCCATATCTCGTCCGTTGACTGAATTACTTTGTGTTTAAAGGGTAGCGTCTTCAATCAAAACCGTACATACCACCTCAATCGGCATGTCCGATGCCGGCATCGAAGCCACTTCAGGTTGCTGCCAACATCGAAATTAAAAACGGCTCCTGCCACCTTTCCACCTCCCGTGCTTTCTCGAAACCACGATTCCATTTGCGGGCAGTCCGTTGGATGACGTTCGAGAAATTGCCGAATATCTTGAAAAAACTTTCCAAGTTGGCCTTTTGCTCAACCGGCATCTTCCGGTAGACTTCCGCCGCTGAAAATAGTTGCGGCGGGGGCTCGGGTTTGCCTGGCTGCTTGGAGGCGGTGCGATGCTTGATGGAACTGAGACTCGTTCATCTAAATTCGACAAGGGCGTCCTGGGGCTGATCGTTTTGATCGCCGTGGGAGTCCTTTGTCCGCTTTTGGCTGCGCCCTCCATTCCACTCGTTGACCCGGACGAGGGGCTGCACGCCTCGATCGCGCAGGAAATGGTCGAAAGCGGCGATTGGACCGTACCCCGCCTGCTCGGCGAGCCGTTCCTCGATAAGCCGATCCTTTATTTCTGGGCGATTGCCCTTTCGCTGAAGCTCTTTGGCATGTCGGAAGCGGCCGTGCGTCTGCCCGGCTTGCTCTTTGGTGCCCTCGGTACGGCAACCACCGCCGCGATTGCTTGGCGGCTTTTCGGTCGCCGCACGGGCCTGATCGCCGGCCTGTTCTATGGTTCCATGATCGTGCCGCTGGCCCTGGTGCAGTTGCCGGCGCACGATGTGGCCTTGGTGCCTTGGGTCAATCTGGCGTTGCTCTGCTTCTGGCAATCCGATCGGTGCAACTTGGAGCGGAAGTCGCTCGGCTGGGCTGCCTTGGCGGGAGTCGCCCTCGGTCTGGCGATCATGACCAAGGGGCTAGCGGGCGTGGCACTGGTGGGCCTTACTTACGGCAGTTACTTGATCGTCGCTCGCCGCTTGAGATTCATTCACTGCTTGCGAGCAGTCATCGCGTTGACCGTGGCCGCCGTCGTCGGTGGCTCGTGGTTTCTGGCCCTGGAACATGCGAATCCGGGCTACTTGCGCTATTATTTCTTTGAACGCCACGTTCTCGGGTTCTTGACAAAATCGCAACCCCACGGCGGCGCGCCGTGGTGGTATTACGCCCCGATTGTCATCATCGGCGGGCTGCCCTGGTTCGCCTACATGCCGGCCCTCGTGCAAGATGCCGTCGCCCGCTGGCGGAGCAAGACGCCGCCGGTGGCCGACGATCGCGGCAATCGGCCGATCGTGTTTGCCGCGTGCTGGTTCATTGGCTGCACGCTATTTCTCACCGTTTCAAAATCCAAGCTCGTGACCTATATCTGGCCCGTGTTTCCGGCCGTGGCCATTCTGGCGGCCATCGTTTGGGCGCGGCAGATTGAAGGCGTCCTCACGGAAAAAGCGCGACGGATGATAGCCACGATCGTTTGGTCCACCTGCTTGATGGGCCCCTTGAGCTTGCCCGCCACGATTGCCGTTACGCAGATCGCGTTGCCGACGCGGATATCGCTTCTGGCTTGGACGGTGGCGGTCGCGGTCGGTTTGACTTCGCTGCTTCCGCTGTTGGCTTGGCGGCGGGGCAATATGGAATGGACGCTTGGCTTGGCGACCACCACGGTCTGCTGTCAGTTGGCGACCGTGATGTTCATCGTCTTTCCCCAGGTGGCCCTGGCCCTCTCCGGCCGCGACTTGGCGGAATACTTCAACCGCACGCGGGAATTGCCGCCGAGGATCGAGGTTGCCCAGGAACGGGTTGGCTCGGTCATTTTCTACCTCGCCCCCGACCTGCGCGCCCAGTTGCAGCCCGGCCAAGTGATGAACCAGGATATTGACGACCCGTTGCCGAATCCCAGCCGGGGAGCGAAGGAACTGGTGGCCATCCCCGAGCGGCATCTGCATACCGCCGTACAGGACTATAATTTGGCCCCCCTGGCCTATGAGCAAGCAGGGCGGTTCCGGCTTTATCGGCGGTCGGATATGGAACCGCAGGCGTTAACGTGCCGCGTTGACGATTCTCAGCGGCGGTAGCGGCAATTTTCGTCGCGAATGCTCGTTGCCATTTCTGTAGGGGGCTCGATTTCTACCGGGCAACGGGCCAGGCTCACGAAAATCTAATTGGACCGATCTTTTTGGTCGTCCGGTTCGTAAGGGCAATGCGCGCGCGGTTTTTCGGATATTCGCGCCCTAAATACTTGCTTCCACACCTTGCCACAACGATAATGGGTGGTAATGGCAATCTGCCGCTTCGATCTAATTTCCACGTATTTTGGACCCTCGAAAGAACTTCTATGAGCTTATTTTCCGCCCTGGCTAGTGCCGTACTGTCAGGATTTCAAAGCAGCAACCCCATTGTCAGCGGCTTGGCCCGTGAAGTTACCAGCCACTTTCAGCAAGGCAACGGTGCGGGACTGACGAACATTATTGAGCAGATGACCAAAGGCGGTCTCGGTGACATCGCCAAATCGTGGGTTGGCATGGGCCCGAATAAGCCCGTTACTCCCGACCAATTGAATCATGCCTTGGACAAGGGATTTCTGGAGCAGCTTGCGGCAAAGCTGGGGATTCCACCGCAGTTGGTGACGACACATCTTGCAGAAATTTTGCCCAAGATGGTCGACAAGATGACGCCCGACGGCAAGCTGCCGCAGGCGGATCCGGGATCAACGGTTAGCGGATCGGCAGCAACCGGAACGGGAGATTTTGGCGGTTGAGTTGATATTTTGGTAATTATGGTGGGTCTTCGCTGACCGTGGCATACATGCTCTGCTCGACGCCACACTACGACGAGACAAAAACACCTGAAGAATTTTGCCGCAACGCTTCAGGCAGTATCCAAAGCGGCCCTCTTATCTTTCGTCCTGGAGAATCGCAATGAACGTTCGTACCTTTCGGCTAAGTTGGTTTGGCGCAGCGTTGGCTTGCGCCTTTGTGTTCTGTAATCTTATGGCGGCGAGTGCTTTGGCCGCAGACTCCAAGCCAGTCGATAAAGCGGCCAAGCCGGAGAAGCCGGCAAAGGTCGATTTGAACACGGCTAGCGACAAGCAACTGCAAGAGTTGCCGGGAATTGGCGACGCCTTCTCGAAGAAGATCATCGCCGCGCGGCCCTTGAAGACGATTAAGGAACTATCCAAGCTCGGCATCCCGGCACCGACGATCGAGAAGTTGCGGCCGCTCGTGACGCTTTCAGAAACTCGGCCCGGCGGAAAAGCCAAGCCGCCAAAGAAAGGCATGGTTTGGGTCAACAAGGATAGCAAGATATTCCACAAGGAAACCAGCATTTGGTACGGCAATACGAAAGAAGGCACTTGGATGACCGAGGCCGACGCGGTCAAGGCGGGCAATAAGGCTGCCGACGAGTAATCGCACTGCTCCCATCGCACAACCACTTTTCAACAACCGAATTTTAAGCAAAAGGAACGAACGAACATGAAGAAATTACTTGGTTTCCGCAGAATGTTGCCCCTCGTTGTTGCTGCGGCAATGACTGTCGGCGTCAACGGGACACTCTTTTCGGCTGCACCCAAGAAGGCCGATGAAGCGGCTGCCATCAAAACGGAAAAGGCCACTACCACCGCCGCACTAGTCGATATCAACACAGCCACCGCCGCGCAATTGGAAGACGTGCCCGGCATTGGGCCATCCTATGCCAAGAAGATTATCGCCGCTCGGCCCTTTGCCGCAGTCGCCGACCTCTCGAAGACCGGTATTCCTGCTGCTCGGCTTCAGAAATTCATCCCCTTGGTAACTGTCGGTGCCAAGGCAGCGGCGATCCCCATGCCAGCCGCCGCGCGATCCGGTCCCAAGCCCAAGGCAACGGCCGAATCGACCACGAAAACCGTCGTCGCACCGGAAGCGACTGTCAAACCGGAAGCGACTGCCAAACCGGCTGCCGGCCTCGTCGATCTGAACACGGCCTCGGCTGCCCAACTGGAGGAAATCTCCGGCGTCGGCCCGGCATACGCCAAGAAGATCATCGCCGCCCGGCCCTATGCGACCGTCCAGGAGTTGTCGAAGTCGGGCATCCCGGCCGCGCGGCTCGGCAAGATCATGCCGATGGTCGCGGTAGCCGCAAAGGCGGAAGAAAAGCCGGTTGAGAAAACCGTGGCGAAGACGACGGATAAGACCGTAAAGCCGGCGGACAAGACGATGACTGCGGCCGGGTCCAGCGACAAGGTCGCGACAACGCCCGCCACGGATAAGGCTGTCAAACCGGCAACGAAGAGTGCGCCGGTCGAAGCGCGCACTCCGCCGACGAAGGGCATGGTCTGGGCCAACAGCGATACGAAGGTCTACCACACGGAAGGCGATCATTGGTATGGCCGTACCAAGAAGGGCGAATGGATGACGGAAGCCGACGCGGTCAAAGCCGGTTATCGCAAGTCCAAGTAGGGAGGTGTCGAAGGGCACCCAGCACGCACGATTGGCGAAGAACCACCGTAAAGTTCATTGCCGGACAAAGTCGAAGCCCGCAGCGCAAGCAAGGAAGCGGTGCGGAATCGGCACGAAAACCATTTTGCCATTCGATAATGGACCAGTAGGTAACGGTCCCCTGGCGGCCTCGCGCACAATCCTTGCTTGTGCCGCAGGCTTCGATAGATCACTTCAGACCAAACGCAGTATAGCCCAACAGGAAATCCCAATGCAACTTTTTCGTTTGCCCAGAACCTTGGCCGGCGCACTGGTCGCGTTTCTTGCCGTCGGCGTGGCCATCGGCCAGGAAACGCAGACGCGGCCGCTGGAACGCTTTGTGAAGGAGGTGGAAAAGAACGGCAACCAATCGGACGACGCGGATGGCGGAACGACCAAGCCGAACGGCAAGAAGCCGTCGTCCGGAAAGACCGACCGCGATAAGTCGGCCAACGACAAGCCGGATAAGAAGGACGGGTCGTCGATTCCGATTCACAGCGACCATATCTTTCACGGCGACATCAACCGCCGCGGCGATATTGTCGGCGTCCACTTTATCCCCACGGCCCCCAAGCAGATGCGCGTCAATGGAAAGCTTTGCGACCTGGAGATCAAGAAGACCTCGCCCGGCGGCGAAAAGGAAGTCGTCACGGCCAAAGTGATCCTCCGCGACCCGAGCACCGGCAAGATCGTACTGGAAAAGTTCTCGACGCTCTTTCCATCGGCTTGGAGCAAGGCGGACGTGGAAGATGCCATTCGCGAAGCCTACGCCTATGCCAAAGCCCACGACGCGATTGACGGCCGGGGAGCATTTCACGGCCGTACGCGCGGCATCAAGATCGACGGCTATCTGACCGAACGCGGCGATGCGATTGCCACCGCTTATCCGGTCTTTCAAGGATCGCAAACCAAGCCACGTACCCAAGGAACGCATCGATGAATCACGCCGCACTAAAGTTTCATCGCGATAAACGAGGCATTGCCCGAGCGGTCGCTTCGACCGACGACGCATCGAGCAGCCTTTTGGCTCAATTCTTCGAGTCCGAACTGGGTGCCGACGCCGCCTATCGCGAACGCCTCGTCGCCGAGGCCGAAAAACAGGGCCACGGCCACGCCGCCGCCTGGAAAACCAGCGGCAATTCGTATGCGGTCGAGATCGCGTCGTCCAAAGTCACCCTCCGACCGCTCTTCGGCACCGATCAGCATCATTCCTGCACAATCGAACTGCCGGAGTTCGTGAAATTGCTCAACGATTGGAAGGTTCTGGTTGGGTGAATAACGAGTTGTCGGCAGATTATCGATTGCCTGCGCGTCTTGAAAAGGATTCCCCGATTGCCTTATTGTGGCCGGTAGACGCTTGGTGGTCCAAATCGGAAACGACGATCCGTTCCACGGCGGGTCCACCGTCGTGATATCATCGCGGTATTGGATCGCATCCCCATCATCGCCGCGTCCGCCGTGCCAACTTAGTCTGCGGACGATAACCACTTTGCACTAGGGGACATTAGCGACCCCGTCCGGAGTTTACGCTCTGGACGGGGTTGCTCCATGCAAGCTTCGGCAGTGTGCCTCGCTAGACCGCGACCATGCCGTGCGGATCGATGACGAATTTCTTCGCCGCACCCTTGTCGAAATCCTGGTAGCCCTTGGCCGCTTGGTCGAGCGAGATCGTGGTCACGTTGCACGCCTTGGCAATCTGAATCTTGTCGTGCAAAATGGCCATCATCAGTTGTCGATTGTACTTCAACACCGGGCACTGGCCCGTGCAGAAGGTATGGCTCTTGGCCCAGCCCAAGCCGATGCGGATGCCGAGCATGCCGATCTTGGCATTCTCATCGACGCCGCCGGGGTCGCCGGTCACGTACAAGCCTGGGATGCCCAAGGCACCGCCGGCTCGGGTGATTTCCATGATCGCGTTGAGCACCGTTGCGGGCCGCTCGACCTTGGCGTCGTGGCCGTGGCCGCGGGCTTCAAAGCCGACGCAATCGACCGCGCAATCCACTTCCGGCACGCCGACGATCTGCTCGATCTGCTGTGCGAGCGTGGCATCCTTCTTCAAGTCGATCGTTTCGCAGCCGAAGCTCTTGGCTTGGGCCAAACGCTCATCGATCAAATCGCCCACGATGACGACTGCCGCGCCCAAGAGGTGGCAGGAAGCCGCGCTGGCCAGCCCGACCGGCCCGCCGCCGGCAACGTAGACGACGGAGCCGGGCCCGACGCCGGCCGTCACCGCACCATGGAAACCGGTGGGGAAGATATCGGAGAGGAGAGTCAAGTCGCGAATCTTGGCCATCGCCTTGGCGCGATCGGGAAACTTCAGCAGGTTGAAGTCGGCGTAGGGGACCATCACATACTCGGCCTGTCCGCCGACCCAGCCGCCCATATCGACATATCCATAGGCCGCACCAGGCCGCGACTTATTGACGTTCATGCAGATGCCCGTCTTTCCTTCCTTGCAATTGCGGCAGCGACCGCAGGCGATGTTGAACGGCACGGAGACGATATCGCCCTTCCCGATGAAGAGAACGTCGCGGCCCGCCTCGATGACCTCGCCGGTAATCTCGTGGCCGAGGACCAGTCCGGCCTCTGCGGTTGTGCGGCCGCGAACCATGTGCTGATCGGAACCGCAAATGTTGGTGGATACGATCTTGAGTATCACACCGTGCTCGATGGCTTTGCCGTTGGTCGGGTCTTCGAGTTTGGGGAAATCAATCGATTGCACCTGCACTTCGCCAGGTTTGATATAGACAACACCGCGATTGGACGCCATGATAATTCCTCGCTTCAGTAGGTTTTGATCTGTTTTCGAGAAGATTCCGGGCACGATCACCCAGCAACGAAATCAGTCTATAATAGGGAAGGCCCACCGTCGAGACCCCGAAAGGCATAATCGGGCAGTTGCAAAATAGTATGCCGCGAAGCTTATTACCCCCACCTACAGACCCATAAAACCGTCCTTTAACCCTCGGAAACTCCCCGCTTCTTCATCCTATATCCTCCATCCTTTCCTCCCCCATGTTCCCCACCTCGCGACTTCGACGACTTCGCTACAATCCGGCCGTGCGGCAGCTGATTCGCACGACGCGGCTTTCGCCGGGCAATCTGGTGATGCCGATCTTCGTTCGCCCCGGCAAGGGTCTGCGACAAGAGATCGCGTCCATGCCGGGCATTTACCGGTTGTCGCTCGACGCGCTGGTCGAAGAGATTCACGAGGTCAAGCAACTGGGAATCGGTGGTGCGATTCTTTTTGGCATCCCCGCCGAAAAGGACGCGGTGGGCAGCGACTCGACAAGCCCCCAGGGAATCATCGCGGAGGCGATCCGAGCGGCCAAGCAGGCTGAGCCGGAGCTACTGGTAATTTCCGATGTTTGCCTGTGCGAATATACAGATCACGGACATTGCGGGCCGCTCAAGGTAATCGGCGGTCGCACGGAAGTCGATAACGATGCGACGCTGAGAATTCTCGCTCGACAGGCGGTGGTGCAAGCCGAGGCGGGCGTCGATCTGGTGGCTCCCAGCGGTATGATGGACGGCATGGTCGGTGCGATTCGCAGCGGACTCGATGCGGCAGGGTTCGAGCATATCCCGATCATGAGCTACGCGGCCAAGTATGCCAGCGCATTTTACGGGCCGTTTCGGGATGCGGCCGAAAGTGCTTTTAACTCCGGCGACCGGCACGGCTATCAGATGGACGCGGCCGCGTCGCCGGGTCAGGCATTGCGCGAGATTGAACTCGATCTGGCTGAAGGGGCCGATATGATTATGGTCAAGCCGGCACTGGCCTACCTCGATATCATCCGAATGGCTGCCGATCGGTTTCCCGGCGTGCCGCTGGCTGCCTATAACGTGTCGGGCGAATATAGTATGGTCAAGGCGGCTGCCGCGAAGGGTTGGATCGATGAGCGGGCGATTGTTCTGGAAACGCTAATGGCGATCCATCGCGCGGGTGCGGGGATCATTTTGACGTACTGGGCTAAGGATGTAGCAAGGTGGTTGCAAGCATGAGTATTTTGCGAAAGTGTGCCGCCGAATGTATCGGCACCTATTTGTTGGTTTTTTTCGGTTGCGGCGTGGTCCATTGCGCGGTTCTCACCGGCTCGCAGGCCGGGCTGTGGCAAGTGGCCGTCGTCTGGGGTATCGCCGTGATGTTGGGCATTTATTCCTCCGCAGCCGTTAGCGGTGCCCACATCAACCCGGCCATTACCCTGGCCCTTGCTCTTCGCGGTCGATGCTCGTGGAAGCTCGTGCTGCCGTACGCCGCGGCCCAAACCGCCGGGGCGTTCCTTGCCGCCGCTACGCTCTTCGTCCTCTTCACTCCGTTTCTTGAAGCGAAGGAGTACGAGAAACTTGTCGCGCGGGGTCAGCCGGGAAGCGAAGTGACTGCCATGTGCTACGGCGAGTATTATCCCAGTCCAGGGCCGTTGGCCGGGGCGGGGCCTTATACCAAAGCGGCCCATGAGGCACTATTGGAACGCGTCTCTCAACGTACGGCATTCCTTACGGAAATGTTGGCGACGGCGATTCTCGCGCTGGTGGTCTTCGCGGTGACCGATCCGCGCAACGTAGCCGCACCGGGAAGTCAGATGGCACCGGTCGTGATCGGCCTGACGGTCGCCGCTTTGATTTCCGTGGTTGCCCCCTTGACGCAAGGTTGCTTCAACCCGGCACGCGATTTTGGGCCGAGGCTCTTTGCCTATCTGGCCGGCTGGGGCGAAGTGGCGATTCCCGGACAGCGGCCGAATGGATTTTTGATCGTCTACATCGCCGCACCGATGCTTGGGGCTGCGGTAGGGGCGCACGTGTACGATTGGATATTGCGACCGCGACAATGATGCGCTTCACTTTCCGATGCAGAATCGGCTGAATATACGGTCGAGCAAGTCGTTGGTATAGACCGTTCCAGCGACCTTTCCCAACTCGATCAATGCGACGCGGACTTCTGCGGCGATCAATTCTTCGCCTAGACCCGAGGTGATGGCGTCGCGAGCCAAGTCGAGCGATGCGGCGGCTAGGCGCAGCGACTCGCTGCATCGAACGGCCGTGCCGGCGACGACGGCGGTCGGTGGCCCGGCGGTTGCGTGTGCGACCGTGCAAATGGCTTCTTTGAGTTGGTGGAGACCATGCCCGGTGTGGGAACTGGTTGGCAAGATCGATGCCGGGAGCAAGATGCCCTCACCCCGGCCCTCTCCCACCGGGAAATGGGAGCTGCGGAGATCGACTTTCGTTTGTACGACGATCCGGTTCGGAGTATCGAAGCGAGCCAACTGCTCGCGTTCCCAATCGTCGAGCGGTCGTCCCGCTTCAAGGCATAGCACCGTCACATCAGCTCGGCGCGATTGAGCCTGCGTCATACTTTGGGCCGCGGCGGCAATCGATGCATCGTCGAGATCGGCTACTATCGCCTCCATCCCCGCCGTATCGATCAATTGGCATTTCAGGCCTTCGATTTCCAACTCGGCGGTCAAGTAGTCTCGGGTCGTGCCGGGTTGCGCGGAGACAATCGCACCGCTGCGTTGCAGCAATGCGTTGAAGAGGCTGCTCTTGCCGGCATTGGGACGGCCGATGAGGACCACGCGCACGCTCTCGACGGCCTCACTGCGAAAGGCCATTTTGTCGAGCAGCCGACGCACCTGCTTGGCCGAATCATCGATCTGCCGCAGAAGCTCACCCGACGTGATGAAGGGCAGATCCTCATCGGCAAAATCGAAGCCGGCCTCCAGGTGGGCAAGCACGTCCAAAAGCGCGCTTCGCAATTGCCGTAACGGCTCGGCCAGCCCGCCTGCCAATTGAACCAGTGCCGCATCGAGTTCCGCCGATTCCGTCGCATCGATCACGCCCAGCACGGCTTCGGCCTGCGTCAAATCAATCCGCCCGGCAAGGAACGCCCGCAACGTAAACTCACCCGGACTTGCGGGCCGTGCTCCGCCGGAACATGCGGCGCGCATTACGGCTTCCAAGAGCGGCAGCGAGCCGATCGTATGAATTTCCGCGACCGGCTGGCCCGTGTAGCTTCGTCTGCCCGGCCAGAGGTAAAGATCGCACGGAGCGGGCGAAGCAAAGCCATGCAGAAAGACGAAGCCCGGCACGACGGTAGGGCGCTGGATGGAGGTCAGCGGAACGAACGGATCGGGCCGAAAGCAGCGTTCCAGGCAATCGCGCAGACCCGGCCCGCTAAGGCGCACAATGCCGCGTGCCGCACCGCCCGGCGGAGAGGCAACGGCGACGATGGTATCGTCGAGGGAGTGCATGTGGCTGCGTTACTTCTTCCCGCGGCGCATTTTGCGCCGCGCGGCGGCGTTGTCGGCATCGGGCGAACGCTGTATGCGCGGAGAACTTCCAATTCCGTCGTTGTTACCGTCACTGCCGGCCTTAATGGCCTTCGGCAGGAACCTTCGTTCGCCCAGCCCCCAAAGCGTGGAAGCGATAAAATAAATGCACAGACCGGCGGCCACTTTGAAGAACATGAAGCCCATCAGGATCATCACGTAGTTCATCATTTTCATCTGCGCGGCCGCCTGTTCATCGGCGGGCGGCGGCATCATGACCTTTTGCTGCACAATAAACAACCCCAGCGTGAACATCGGCAGCAAGTTGAAGTAGGGTCCAAGCCCGAACATTCCGCCTAAGAGCGGAAACCACGGGAAGCCGATCCCATTGTTGACGCCGTCCGGCATGAACGCACTCCAATTGAAAAACATGTCCGGCGCGGCCAAATTGGAACACCAGCGGATGCCGTGCGAGAACAGTGCCGCGTCGCGCAACTCGACGTTGACCTGCAACGAGCGATAGAGCCCCAGGAAGATCGGCATTTGAATAAACAACGGCAGGCAGCCGCTGAGCGGATTGTAGTTGTGCGAGTTGAACAGTTCCTGCTGGGCGCGCGTGCGGCCCTCGGCATCCTTCTTATATTTCTCGGCGATCCGCTTGATCTCCGGCTGAAGCTTCTGCATGGTCTGCGCGTTCAATGCCTGCTTGCGGCTCAAGGGAAACATCGCCAAACGGACGACAATCGTCAGCATGATGATCGCCAGACCGTAGTTGTGGACGATGCCGTAGAAGAAGTCGACGATCTTCGTCATCGGCACCGCGACCATGCGGAAGATCGGCCAACCGTAGTAGACCGTTCCTTCCAGCCCGTAAGTCGATAACAGTGCCGTGCGCTTTGGCCCTGCGAAAAGTTCGTAGTGGTGCGTAATACTTTCGTCCGGCTTGAGCGTGGCGGACTTGCTCAAGAGCCGAAATGACGCATTGGTAAGCTTGGGGAGTTGTTCGTGAACGTGGCCCAGCCGCACCGCCACGGCGCGATCGATGGCGCTCGATGTCGTTTCCGGATCGGGGATCAATGCGGAGGCGAAGTATTGGGCATCGACGCCAAAGAATTTGGGGCGGTTGAGATCGCTGAACGCCGCACTCTCGACCATGTTGGCGGAGAGCTTGTCCTTCAATTCGCTGCACGGCACCATGTTGACTTCGGCATGCGTAAGCTGGTAGACGACATCGCGGAGGCCGGCGTCGCCCTGGATTCCGACTTTGCTGCTGTAGGCATACCAAAACCCCTCGCGCGGCAGGCCGTTGGGGCCGTCGAGCCGATAGGCGATGCTATGTGCCGCCTTGTCCTTATTCTTTACAGACAGGGAAAGCTCGAGGTGATACGCGCGCGCGTCGCGATCGACTGCCGGATCCCCGTCTACCTTCACGAGGCGGTAGGTCTTGGTAACCTCCAGGTGAAACGCGGGCACCTCGCGGCGAAAAACGGCATGTTCCCCATCGTGCTCGACGACGGTCCAATTAGCTTGACGCAGTTCCACGCCTTTAAGCTCTTGGTTCAATTCGTCGAACATTTTGGCCTTCGGATCATCGCTGGGCAGCAGCTTATCTCCATCGACCTCTTGCAGCGTGGTCAACAAACACAGGGGCGAGTTGCGATCCGGATCGCGCGGATCGAGAACCGCATCGTCGAAGGGGCCTTTCGTCGAAAATATTTGCGGCGTGCTTCGCTCGGGGCGGATCACTTCCAGCGGACGGCGGATGAGTTTCACGGTCAAGGGGCCGGGCAAGGGCCGGCCGTCGCGTTGAATCGTCAGCTCCACGGACTTGTCCGGCTTGGTCTTGCCCAGGGCGGTCTCAAAACTCTCCGCATCATCAACTTCCTTGCCGTTGACCGTTAAAATGCGGTCCTCTTTCTTGATCCCGGCCAATTTCGCGGGCGTGCCATCGCCAACGACCTGCACGAGGCAGCCGCGTTGCTTATCGTTCGCTTTACCATCGGCTTCCACGACCAAGTGGCCGATATATCCGCCTCGATCTTCCAAGTCGCGATAGCGGGTGCTGCTCAACTCGATCCGCGCGACCGACGCGCCTCGGTTGCCGAGCGTAACCAGCATGCGATACGGATTGGATGGATCGGGATCGACGGAACCGAGCGTAATCCACTCTGTCGGCTCCTTCTTTTGCGATGCGGGGGGCTTGCCGTCGTCTTTCTTACCGTCACCTTTCTTTGCTTCGTCTTTTTTCTTATTGTTGTCGTTTTTGTCGTTGTCGTTTTTGTCGTTTTTGTCGTTGCCTTGTCCGGCCTTGGGGACCGCCAGCTTGTCGGTCTTTGGGGTGGTTTGTCCCGTGCCGGACGTTGTTTTTGTCGCTGCCTCGCCAATCAACTTGGCATCGGCCGAAGCTTTCTTTTTGTCGGCCCCGGCGTCTTTTTTGTCCTTGCCTCCTTCGGCCTTGTCCTCGTCCTTTTCAGGCTCGTTCGGCGCGTTGGCAACCTGCGGGCGCGGCGGAAAGAACTGGTGCATGACCCACTGGTATCCGACGAGAATGCTTAAGAAAAGCACCGCGAAGAGGATCATGTTGGTAATGGGAGGCGACTGCGAGCGATCTTGCATGCGATCAAAACCTTGAGCGGCCGCAAGGAGCCATCGGTTCCTTGCGGTCAGCGAAATTTGTTGGTAAAGAAGCGTTTAACGACCATCGCGGAGACGATCGCCGAGGAAATTGTCCAAGTCTGAAATCTCGTAGATCTTGGCAATTGTTTTGTCGAAGGGATACTCGACACGGCGGAAGCGCACCGATTTGTCGTCCAGGACCGTATAGCATGCCTTGGGGTTGCCATCGCGCGGCTGCCCCACCGAGCCGACGTTTATCATGATCTTTTCTTCGCCCAAGCGATACTCGTAATTGATTTCCTCGGGGCTAAGGAACTGGAATTGCTCGGTAAACACCCCCGGAACATGGGTATGCCCCTGGAAGGCATACCGTGGAATGAGAGCGAATATCTTCTCCAGCTTGCGGCGATTATAGATGTCCTCCGGAAATACATACTCATTCAGGGGATTTCGAGCGGAGCCATGCACGAAAAGGAAGCGGTCCTCCGAATGGCTGCGCGGTAGCTCGCCGAGAAAATCCCATCGCTTTTGCCGTTCCGTCTCGGAACCATCGCCATCTTCCAACTGCTTGCGGGTCCAGAAGATTGCACGCTCGGCACCCGAATTGAATCCTTCCGGGTCAAATAGAGCCCCCTGATCGTGGTTTCCCAGCAGGCAGACCTTGCATTGCATGATCAAGTCGATACACTCGCGCGGATTCGGGCCGTAGCCGACCAAATCGCCCAGACAGTAGATTTCTGTAATTCCTTGAGCGCGGATGTCGGCGAGAACGGCCACAAGGGCTTCAAGATTGCTATGGATGTCGCTGATGAGGGCTCGTTTCACCGGGAAATTTCCTGAAAGCGCTTGTTTTCGCCCCTGGTGGACAAACCATGGACTGCTATCCGATCAACTAGAAACAGACTATATTGTTGCACATTGGCACGGTCAAGTCGAGAGGCCCTTGGGAAATAGCATGCTCCGGATTTTGGCCCTAGAAACCAGCGAACTGCTCGGCAGCGTGGCCGTTGCCGAAGACGATAAGATATTGGCTGATTTGGAGTTAGGTGCCGGGCAACGCAGTGCGCAATCGCTCGCGCCGGCGATTCATGCCATTCTGGCCAAGGTTGGCTGGCATCCAAAGGACGTTGATGTGGTCGCCGTTACCGTCGGGCCAGGGTCGTTCACCGGTCTTCGCATCGGCGTTACCACGGCGAAGGTCTTCGCCTATGCGGTCGGGGCTGAGGTAATAGGAATCAGCACCCTGGAAACGATCGCCGCCGCCGCTCCGCCCGAGGTCAACGCGCTTTCGGTACTTATCGATGCCCAGCGTGGGGATGTCGTCGTTCAGGGTTTTTGTCGCTCCGTGACCGGCCAATTGGATGCGGGCTCCGAGGCTCGGCTGGTTTCCATGGCGGATTGGATCGGCTCGCTCACTGCCGGGACCGTTCTGACGGGGCCGGTACTGCGAAAGTGGCAAGAGCCTTTTCCGTCTGGAGTTGTGCTCCTAGATGCTGAATTCTGGCGGCCTCGCGCGGCAAACGTCGCCCGACTGGCCTATCGCGACTTCACGGCGGGCCGCCGCGACGATGTCTGGACCTTGCTTCCGACCTATTCACGGTCGAGTGCTGCGGAAGAAAAGCTGGGGAAAATGGGCTGAATAGTTTCAAATGCGAGACAACTTGTCGAGTAGGAGAGCAGTTTGCCCGTTACCGCACTTGCACTTTCATCGCGAAAGGTCGAAAATCAACGTTCCGCTTGAATTTCCAACAAACCCGCCCTAGTCGCACTACTTTCTTTCAATCGGTCTATGAATCGCTTAGATTCCGGCGGATGCTGGAATGTGTCGATGTTAAGCCTACATAACCGTTAAGCCTACGCAACCATGTCGAAACCAATGGCTCCCATGTGGGGTTTAATCCAGTGAACCTGCATAAATTGTCTGGGAGGATCGACATCATGCGTCAACTCGGCGCAAACCGTAAGCGGATGGGGATATTCTCGGTCCTTGCGCTATATGTTTTTGGGATGCCTTTCCGGCCTCTTACGGCATTTGGTGCCGAGCAGCCTCAGCGGAGCATTGAATCGAAGCGACCGGCAGCCACGGCAGCCACGGACCTTTCCCCCCTCATTGCCGCCGACGACGAGCCTTGGACGATGGCCCTTGCGGCACCGGCAGCGGCGGCGATGCGGCAAGTTGGCGGAAACCCGCTGGTTTTAGCAGTCTCTAGCCCACCCACCCATGAGGCCGATTGGCTTCTGTCGTTGGTTCCTGGTCGTAGGCCAATTATTTTGATGCCATCGGACGGCATGAAACTGACGCCTGCATTGGAGGGCCGGTCGCCGGAGTTGTTGCGGATTGGAACCGACCCGGTCGAAGCGAGTGTCGCCGTTGCGCGGCGGTTCTGGAAAAGTGCGAAGGACGTTATCGTGGCCGACCCGGCGGACAAAGAGGCGGCCATCCTGGGAAGTGCCCTGGCGTCCGCCTGGGCAGTGCCGCTGCTGTTGTGCGACCGAGCGGAGGCAAGCCCGTCGTTGAGAACCTGCCTGGCGGACATGGCCGTAAAACAAATCCATTTGGCCACGAGCGATCGTACAAAAGCTCCGGCGTGGCTGGGAAGCGTTTCAATTCCGTCGGAAGTTCTCGCGCCAAGTGCGTTGCAGCATCGTCTCGTGGCCAGCCTTGGCGCGGCCAACATTCGCAACATTATTGTGGCGCGCGTTCCGGAGGAGAGGGCCGAGGTCGGTCGGAGCGCTTGGCTTGCACCGTACATCAGCCTGTCGCGAGGGTCGCCCGTGGTACTGATCCATGCGGTCGGTGCCGGCGTTGCCGAGGCGGATGTCAAGAGTCTTATCCGTCGCGAATCGTTGCACATCCACACCGTGACGATCCTGGCCGACTATGCTTCCATCGGCTACAACTACGTCGATCTCGGTCCCGGCGGTGCCGAAGAAGGTCGTGCGGTTGCGCCGCCGACGGCAACGACCACCGCACCGACAACTTCTCCGCGGACTGCGCAATCGGCGAGCTTGCGAGCCGGCTCCTTGTCGGTCTCGACATCCTCATTGTTGTCGGTATCGACAAGTGCCGCAGTCGCTGCGCCCCCCGTCCACTATACTGTCCGCACGGAGCCTTTCGTGCCGCAAACGGCGGATCGGGTGGTCGAGTTTGGCATCGGCCGCATTCCGCTGGAATCGCTCGGTGACGCCTCGGTTTTTTTCGCGCGCGGCTTGGTCCGTGAGCGGCTTTTGCCGGCTCGTGCGCCTCGGTTGCTGATGATAGCCAACTCGGGCATCAACCGCAAACCGCTTCCGCTATGCGAAACCATCAGTCGCGTCACGGCTTCCGAGTTCAAAAACTTCGGCATCCACGTCGATGAGTTCTACGGCAAGATGGCCAACACGCCCGAAATTCTCGACGCGGCCGGCAGGGCCAATCTCATCCTTTACGAAGGGCACTTGGCCTACCAGGATTTGATCGACGTTCCGGTCCTGCGTAGGGCTTCGCCGGAACTCTCGTTGGACGAAGGATGGGAAGAATTGGAAGGGACCGGTGCTCGCGGTACTGCGGCCGCTGTCCCCGTGGCGGACGAGCCCGTGCCATCACCGCACCCCGCGCCCGTTGAGCCAAGTGCGATGCGGCTTCAGAGTCCGCTAACCGGGTTGCCGATTGTGGTCTTGCAAAGCTGCGACTCGCTCGACGACGCGGTCCTTTGGCGTCTCGACGAACTGGGCGGGGCGGCCCTCATTGGCAGCGTCACGCCGATCCATAGCGGCTGCGGAAGCTCGCTTTTGCACGCGGCCATGAATTCGCTGCTCTATCGCGGAGGCACCCTTGGCGAAGTGCTTCGCGACGCTCAAAACTATATGCTCTGCGTTGAGGATCTCAAGAGCCATCGCGGCCACAAAGAGCAAGCCAAAGGCGTCCGCGTTGCAATGAGCTTTCGGCTCTGGGGAGACCCGGAACTAACGGTTTTCCCGATGCCGATCGGCGTTCCGCTTCAGCCGCCCGTCAGCGCGACGTGGGCGCGGGGCGACCGGCTGCAAATTCACATCCCCAGCATTCGGCTTCCCGAGGCGCGCAGCAACAAATTCACGGCCGAAATGTTCCCCTACAGCCAGGCCGCGGGGCTGATCAAGCCGCACGAAGCCGACGCCTTAAAAATGTTGTCGCCCGTCTATTACTTCTGTCTGCCGCTGCCGCTTGCCGCCGGACCTGCCGATGCGTTTGAAATCGAGCCGTCAAAAAGCGATTCGCATCGCGTCGGCGTGCGCGTGGATCGCGCGGCGGGCGTGGTCTATGTCGTCTACTATCCAGACGTGGAAAGTCCCGGCGCAACCGTCGTTATCCATCTTGTCCGGCGGCAGCCACCGGAGCGAGTCGGCAGTTGGTCGCAGGGCCGATGAATTCGTTGGCCGCCGTTTTGTCGTGCGGATATTGCCGTACAGATTCCCCACAGGAGCATTGAGTGAACGCCAGGTCCAGCACCACATGGGTGATCGCCTTACTGCTGTTGCTCGGCGCGGCGAGTATTGCTCTGCGGATTAAGTACAAGCCGGAACCGCTCACGCATCCTGGCGAAAGCGTTTGGAAGCTAACGTATTTCGCGAGCTTTCACGCCCGCAAGGCGGGTGCCGAATTGCAGATGGCCTATCCGGAAACGACGCGGCACAGCACGGTTTTGGAATCGCCGACGACGCCGCCGGAATTGGACGTTGTGCCCTATCGTCCCATCCGCGCGGCATCTCGGAAAGACCTCACACTGCGAACGAAGAAGGCCGGGCAGGTCGATTGTCGCGTGGAGTTCAAGCTTCATCTCAGCCGACGCGCCGATTGGCGGCCCGACTCCGTCGATAAACCGCTTACCGCGCGCGACCAGAGCAAGTACCTCGACAAAGGAAGAGGCATCGAGGTCGGCCATCCCTCGGTCGCGGAAACCGTCAATCGCCTTCGCGATGGTAATCCCAAGCCGCAGGAACTGGTCGAACGCCTCTTTGAACACTGCCTTCGAAGTATAATTCCCGGCGGTGACGCGGCATCGAACGACGGCACGGAGGCCCTGGTGCGGGGAACGGGATCCACGCTGGGACGGGCGCGTGCGTTCACGGCCTTGTGTCGTGCCTGCAAAGTTCCGGCCCGATTGGTGACCGGTTTTGAAATTAAGCTCGGCAACACCTTCCGCCCCCATACGTGGGTCGAGGTATTTATCGATGGTCGCTGGCAGTCGTACGACCTGGAAAATGGATTTGCGCGGGAACTGGACTACAACTTCGTGCCGGTGCGACGCGACGGAGTAGAATTGATTCGGGCGGTGAACCCGCTCGACACCGTCGATGTCGCGGCGACGGATCTCGTGACTCGGTATACGATCGAAAAGCTGCCTGCCCCTCCCGTCGCGACCGATCCCGGTACCGAGGGCCTGCTTCAAATCTTCGATCTGCGGCGATTGCCCGTCAAGCTGCA
Source organism: Planctomycetota bacterium (assembly GCA_025353625.1). GTDB lineage: Bacteria > Planctomycetota > Planctomycetia > Pirellulales > Thermoguttaceae > JANXQG01. The sequence continues at coordinate 19,176 of JANXOJ010000586.1, forward strand.
CGAGCCGATCAAGGTCATCCTCATCCTTCCGCTGGGAGCGTTGTTCACGGCGTTCGTTCGCACGATTGTTGGAATCCGCACCTTTGGCACGTTCACGCCCACGCTGCTGGCACTGGCTTTCGTCTTCAACGATTTGAAATCCGGCATCTGCGTCTTCGTCGTCGTCCTCATCACGGGGTTTATAAGTCGCACCTTGCTCGACCGACTGAAACTGCTGCTGGTTCCGCGTTTGGGCATCGTTCTCACGCTGGTCGTGATGCTCATGGTTCTCGGCGTCGCCGTGATCAACCATTTTCATTGGAATCCGCACAAAGGCGAGACCGTATTGCTGCCGATGGTGATCCTCACAAATCTCGTCGAGCGGTTCTTTGTGACGAGCGAGGAGGACAACCTTTCCGAGGCGGGCCGCCTGATGGGGACCACCATGGCCATGGCCTTCGTCATTTACTTACTGTTGAACTTCAAGAATCTCGGCACGCTGATGTTCGATTTTCCCGAGTTGCATTTTTTCACCGTGATCGTCTTGATACTCATGGGCCGCTACACGGGTTACCGCGTTTCGGAACTGATTCGCTTCCGCGATCTCGTGCAACGAGACCCGCCACCCCAGGAATAGTTTTTCAGCGTAGCGTCGGGTACTCGACACCACCCTACCCGTTAAACCCTTCACGATAGAAACGAATGGCCGCATGACTCAGCGTTCCGCATGGCGATTCTGGGCTTGGCCCAGCGAGCTCCGCGACCAAGGCATCCTCGGCATCAATCGCCGCAACGGACGCTTCATTCTTCCGATGAATCAACGCAAGTTCTATCCGCGAGTCGACGAAAAACACCTTACGAAAAAAATTTGCCACGACGCCGGCATCCCCGTACCCGATACGTATGCCTTGATTGAGAAGAACGGCGACGTGCGACGATTCCTGGAAATTATCGGCGATCGAACGGACTTTGTCATCAAGCCGGCCGCAGGCAGCGCGGGGCGAGGCATTATGGTCATCGCCCGGCATAACGGCCAGGAATTCTTCACATCGAGCGGACAGCGTTATACGTTCGCCGAATTGACCTACCACATGTCGGCGATCCTCTCGGGGCTTTATTCGCTCAGTGGGCAGCCCGATCTGGCCATCATCGAGCAACGGATCGTGTGCCACGAAACGTTCGCACGAATCTGCCAAGGGGGCACGCCCGATATCCGCGTCGTGCTTTATCGCGGCGTGCCGGCGATGGCGATGGTGCGGCTGCCGACCCAGGCCTCGCGCGGCAAGGCGAACCTGCATCAAGGTGCCGCCGGCGCGGGCATTGATCTCGTCGGCGGTTGCACCTTTGGCGGCGTTTGCCAGGACCGGGCAATTGCCATTCACCCGGATACCGGACACCCCATCGCCGGCGTTCAAGTGCCCTTCTGGAACGATCTTTTGCAAGCTTCCATGAGGCTGGCGGACAACCTAGAACTCGGATACATCGGCGTCGATTTTGTCGTCGATGCCACGCTCGGGCCGGTCGTTCTGGAGGCCAACGCCCGGCCGGGGCTGAATATCCAGGTCGCCAATCGCCACGGCCTAGGGCCTCGCTTGAAGCACATTAACGCCCAGCCGCCGGAACGGTTTCTGCGGGAATGCCGCCATGAGTTGATTGCCGAGGTGGCGCGAATATAGGACAGCTACAATACCCGGCGCACGAAAATTCTCCCGCACATGTTCCAGACGCGATTCGATCGCGGGGCAATTGGTGTGAAGTCTTGAATTCGCTCAGTTCCCGGCAGCAAATTTCACTGAAGTTTCCGCTTCTCCCGGTCGATAATAGCCTGTCGCGATGGCCGGCAATTCTTGCCCGGCTCACCAGACTCGCCTCCGAGAGAAAGCATCTTTGATGTTTAGTCCGCTGCGAAGGAATCTTCGCACTTCCACCGCCGAAGGATTGGCATCCAGCATTACCGTTGGCATCGGCGAGACCTATTTGCCGGTCTTCGTGCTGGTTCTAAGCGGCAGCCAGCTTGCCTGCGGGCTGGTGTCGACGCTGCCCCTCGTTGCCGGTGCCGCGCTGCAAATGGTGTCGCCGCGATGGATGCGGTATTGCGGTTCATACCGGCGCTGGGTCGCGGCGTGCGCCGTCGTGCAGGCGGTCGCCTTTATTCCGCTTGTAATCGCCGCCTATACGGGCCACATGAGGCTGGCGGTCGTTTTCGCTCTGGTCGCCGTTTATTGGGCAACCGGTCTCGGCGGCAGCGGGGCATGGAATGCCTGGATGGAAACTCTCGTTCCTTCGCGCGTTAGGGCTCGCTACTTCGCATGGAGAACGCGCATCTGCCAATGGGGAATCGCCATCGGCTTCCTTGTCGGCGGCGTCGCACTCCAGATCGCCGGAAACTACGGCACGAGCCCGATTATTTTCACGCTGTTGTTCGCTGTTGCCGCGATAAGCCGGCTGATTTCCGCGATGCTGCTCGCTCGCCAAAGCGAGCCGCAGAAGCCGCCCGAAAGCCGATCGATGCGACCACTCGCGTCAGCTTTCCAATCGCTGACTGCCGGGGCGAACGGGCGGTTGCTCCTCTATTTGTTATCGACGCAGGCCGCAGTCCAAATCTCGGGGCCGTACTTCAGTCCCTTCATGCTCGGCGAGTTGCACTTTTCGTACGCGACCTTTGCATCGATTATCTGCGCGGCCACGGTTGCCAAGATATTGTTCCTGCCCACCGTAGGACGGATCGTCGATCGCGTTGGGTCGCACCGCGTGCTTACGCTCAGCGGGGCGGGCATTGTGATTTCGCCCGCGCTTTGGCTGGTTTCCCATTCGGTCGGCTATCTGCTAGCGGTCCAGGTCTACTCGGGCATGGTATGGTGTGCCTTTGATCTGGCGACGTTGTTGCTCTTCATCGAGACAATTCCGCGACATAAGCGGGTTGAGGTTCTAACGGTATTCAATCTCGCAAATTCGGCTGCGACGGCGGGCGGTTCGCTGGCCGGAGGTGCAATTCTGGCACTGATGGGCGCGAATCATCAGGCATATCTCGCGTTGTTCGCGCTATCTGCGGTAGCACGAGGTGCCGCCATTGCACTCCTCGTTCGCGTGCCCGCGGCGACCACGCCACGACCCCATTCAGCCCCGGCACCGGCCGTTCCCATCCACTTCCGAGCGGCTCCCGCTCGCGGATTGGCCCCTGCGGAAATAGTCCGATGAGGATTGCGGCATCCGTTCGACGTACAGCGTACTCATCTCGCTCCGCGCGATGAATCCTTTGGCAACATTGCCGTCCCGCTACGCCCAACCATCGACGGCGGCAAGCCAACTGCCGTCGTCGCCCTGCGCTAGGTCGATGTGGTGCATGCCGCCGGCGTTCCAACCGCCGTTTGACGGCCCCAAGATGGCTCCATTTCCGATCGGCCGTTCGGCATAATGGGTGCGGCTAAGTTGCGCGATCTCGATGGCGCGAACATCGGTGCCGTAGCCCGGCCCGCAGTTTTGCGCAAAGCGGACGATTTGATGCGGCGTTACCAGTACGCGGCCGGCCGGTCGCGCATGCTTGGGATCGCCGCGAACCACCGGGCTTTGGGGATGTTCGTGCCACGGACCTTTTAACGCATCGGCACGATAGAGCCGCAACGTGTCGTTGGCATCGGCATTGCATTCCGCGAAGAGCCACCAATTGTCGTTGTGCTGAAAGATCGTGGCGTCGGCAAAGTATTGCCCCGCGAGCAACACGGCTTCCAACTCCCATTCGTGCGGGTATCGCTTCGCACGGTAGAGCCGGATCGAGTTGTCCTGAAAACTCTCGGGCACCATGTAGAACTGGCCGTCGTGGGCAAAGACGTGCGGATACGAAAGGTGAAACTCTTCGTCCAGAACAATCTGTTCGTAGCGCCATTGCAGCCCGTTGTCGCTCGTGGCCAGGGCAATTTCACCCTTGTTCGACTTCCAGTTCATGACCTCGAAAAACATCTGCCATTGGCCGCCGCGTCGCAGCCAAAAGGGATCGGCGACGAAGGTTGCCGCCACGTCGGTTACACTGTCGGCGGTAAGCACCGGCTGCCCGGTGCCTGCCGGGGACAATTGCAGCGGTGTAGGGCCGCGATAGATGCCGATCGACCAAATTGCCTCGCGCGGCGGCATCGGCATATAGACGTGTCGCACGGCAGCATCGCGGGGGTCTTCATCGACCACCATGCGGGCGATTTCCAGCTCGTCGGTTTCCGCCAAAAAAAGGGCCTTTTCCGCGTCGGAAGCGTTCGACGTCGATGCACTGCCCAAGTAGCGATATGTGGCGGCGTCTTCCCAGTCGAGCCACTGAGGCAAGTTATCGGGCCGAAGCAATTGAGCCTGCTCCCAGAGCGGCCAGAGCTCGCTCGGTCGTTCGGGAATCTGGAAGTATCGGCCCGCCTTCACGATGGCTCTCTCCGCATGTGGTAGGTGGCTTCCCAGTCGGAAAGATTCTTCACGTCGTCGGGAATGTGCCGACAGATTTCAATCGCCTTTTCATAAGCGGCGACCACGCGCTGGATGTACTTTTCCATCGAAAAGTAGTCGGCCACGCGCTGCTTGCCCGCTTCGCTCATCCGATGCCGCAGGGCCGAATCGCCCAGGATGCGGTCGAGGGCCGCGGCCGTTGCTTGGATATCGTTGGGCGGCACGAGCAGTCCGGTCGCGCCGTCTTCGATCGCCTCCACGCCGCCGCCTTCCGTGCTGGCGATCACCGGGCAGCCGCAGGCCATCGACTCGATGTAGACCTGGCCGAAACCTTCGTATTCCGACGGCGAGCAGAAAACGTGGGCGCGCCGATAATAGTCCGGCAACTCATGCAACGGCACGAAGCCGCAGAACTCGACGCAGTCGTCCGCCTCTTCCGCCTTGCAGCGCGCGCGAATCATATCGGGCACTTCCGACCCCGAGCCAAGCAGTTTCAACTTGATGCCCGGATATTTGTGCCGCAAGGAAAGAACGGCATCGGCGACAATGTGCGCGCCTTTGTTCTCCACGATTTGGCCGACGAAGAGTACCGTGGGGCGGCTTTCCAACGGCGTCTCCGGCACGGGGTGGAAGATGCTCGTATCGACGCCGCAATGGACGACCTCCACCGCATCCCGTGCGATGCCGTAATACCGATGGGCCAAATCGGCGACGCTGCCGCTACACGACATAATCACATCGGCATTTTTGAGCGAGAACTCCTCCACGAACATGCCGAACTGCTGCAAGCGGCTGTGCGGCTCGGGCCAGCGGAAGATTTCCCGAAACATGGCCAGCGGACCATGAAGCTGCACGACGACGGGCACCCAGTTCCAGAGAACGCGATCGAGCTGATAGGCAAACCCTTCGCCGCCGAACTCCGGGAAGTCGAATACATCGAACTTGTACTGCTCCATGAGTTGGTAGAGCGCGGCCAGTACGTACCAGGTGTAGCCCAACATGTAGAGCGGCTTGCCGTAGATTGGAAAGGCAAAGCCCGGCGGCTGCATGCGATGAACCATCACGCCATCGATAAGTTCGGAGCGGGTCTCGAGCTCCTGATCGGCAGCCCGCGAGAGGACGTGGACTTCGTGCCCCAGCCGAGCCAAGGCACGCGCCTTGACCCAAGTTTGCGTGCCGACGCCGCCCCAGGCAGTTTCCGGCGGGTATTCTTGCGACACCAGGCAGATTTTCATCCGTTGCATCTCGATGGGCACGCGGTTCGGTTAATACAACCCTACGGTAATCTATTTCGGTGGCGTCGGAAAGAGTCGCGGTAAACTGAATTGTCCAAAATCTGGACCTTGCAGACCTCCTGGGCTCCGCTCGGCATGCGAAACCGACTGGCGGTTGCAATTCGCCCCGCACGCGGTAGGCTATATCTTTTGAGCAAGACCACGTTGTTCATCGGCAAACTTTCATGGGAATCCGCGTTTGGCTCGCCGCCAACACACTTTTGTATCCCGAGGGCGGTGGCCACCTGTGGGCCTATCTGAACTGGGCACTGGGTCTTCGTGAAGCGGGCTGCGACCTGGTGTGGCTGGAGGGGATCGCGCCCGATGTGTCCGCCGACGAGATCCGGCGTCACGCGGCCATTCTCCGCGACTATCTGAGGCCCTATGGACTCGCCGAGCGAATTGCGCTAACGCCAAAATACGACTCGCAGCTTCCCGCCGGGGCAGCCGATGGATATTTGGATGCCAGCCATGCCCGAGGTGCCGATCTTCTCGTGAACATTTCGTACGATCCCTATCCGCAAATCGTGGAAGGCTTTCGACGAACGGCCCTCGTCGATATCGATCCCGGCATGCTCCAGCTTTGGCACCATCAGGGCGAAGTCGAGTTGCCGCCGCACGATGCCTACTTCACGATCGGCGAACGTATCGGCACGCCCGGCGCGGAGATTCCCACGGGCGGTATTCCTTGGCAGCATACTTTTCCCTGCGTGTCGCTCGACGCTTGGCCGGTTTGCGTTCCATCGCCCGACGCGGCTTACACGACAATTTCACACTGGTACAGCTCGAACTGGATCGAGTTCAACGGCGAGTCGTTCGACAACGACAAACGAACGGCGTTCCTAAAGTATATCGACCTGCCTCAGCGCGTTGCACAGCCGCTCGAATTGGCACTCTGCCTGGGGACCGACGAGCAGCATCAGATTGACCCTTATGAAGCGGAAGAGGCGCGCCAGCTTACGGACATCGGCTGGCGGATCCGCCATGCGTACGAGGTGGCATCGACGCCCGCCGCCTACCACCGCTACATCCAAGAGAGCTTGGGCGAATATAGTTGTGCCAAGCCCGCCTACACGCGGCTGAAAAACGCCTGGATCAGCGACCGCACGGTCTGCTACTTGGCAAGCGGCAAGCCGGTGGTCGTCGAGCATACCGGGCCGAGCGACTTCCTCCCCGACGCGGACGGCCTGTTTCGTTTCCGCTCGCTGGAGGAAGCGATTCGCGGTTTTGAAATCCTAGCGGCCGACTATCCGCGACAATGCCGGCGGGCGCGAGCCCTTGCGGAATCGCTTTTTGACGCCCGCAAAGTGGCCGAGTCCTTGATCGAACGAGCGATGCGGTAAACCATGAATACCGAAGCGATGCAAATCGACGTTATTCGCACGCTGCCCGAATGGCATGCGCTACAGAGCGAATGGAACGCGCTTCTCGATCGCAGCATCACCTGCGTTCCCTTCCTTAGGCACGAGTACCTTTCCGCTTGGTGGCAACATCTGGGCGGCTGCCGGGAGTGGCCGCAGGGAGAGTTGCATGCGATAACGGGCCGGGTCGATGGCCGACTGGTTGCGGCCGCACCGCTGTTTCTCAGCGAAGATCGCGAGGGCAGGCCGGTCGTGGCACTCATCGGCAGCGATGCGATCTCCGACTATCTGGATATTCTGGCGGAGCCGGCATTCTTGCCACCCTTTGCCGATTTATTGCTCGACCGGCTCAGTGGCGATGTTGGTCCGGAATGGAAGGCAATGCACCTCTACAATCTCCGCGAGGACTCGCCCACGGTCGTCGAGCTGCGCCGCGCGGCGGCATCTCGTGGGATGCACTTCTACCTGACTGCACTCTCCGCTTGCTGCCGCGTTCCCTTGCCGCATACCTGGAATGCGTACCTTGCCGAGCAGCTTGAAAAGAAGGCTCGCCACGAGCTGCGCCGCAAATTGGCTCGACTGGAAAAAGTGCCGGGCGTGCGGTGGTACTTCGTTGAAAATAGTGCCGTTGCGCCGCGCGATGTGGCGGACCTGCTAAGAATTATGGCGGAAAACGACGATAAACGCGATGCCCTCACGCCTGGCTTTTCCGCACAGTTGGCCGACATCGTAAGAGCCGCAGCGCGCGGCGGTTGGTTGCGACTGGGGTTTCTTGAAATCGAGAAGCAACGCGCGGCGGTCTGCTTGGCCTTCGATCTGGGCAACTGCCTATGGATCTACAATCACGGAATGTCCAAGCAATTCGGCCACCTTTCGCCCGGCCAAGTGCTGCTGGCCTATGTGATGCAATGGGCCATTCGAGCCGGGCGCACGACGGTTGACTTCCTTCGCGGCGACCAATCCTATAAACTATCGCTGGGTGCCGTTCGCCGCAACATCATGCTGGCAACGATCGCTCGATACGACTCGACTTTAATGGGAAACCATCTACCGATGAAAGACATACTGCCGGACGACGACGTTCTCGCGGCGGGGCTGGATGTGGCGGCCATCGAATCGCGAACGGGAATTGACGTTCACAGCAGCGCGGATTGCGAAATCGTCACCTGCCGCCTCCACGACTCAACAATAAAGACGATCTTTTGCAAATACGGCCCGTTGGCGGAAGTGGAAGGCCCGACGCATCGCTTCGGCGCTGCCTATGAGGCCCACGTCTATGGCGGCTTGCTTGGCCCCTGGGCCGGACAAGTGCCGCAATTGCACGGCGTGTTTCTCGACGAAACTACCGGCTTGCTCGTGCTTGCTCTCGAACATTTAAGTGAAGCCACCTCCGTTCATCGTCTGACGAACCCCAAGGCGGCTCTCATCGCCGCGGCACGCTGGATTGCCCGCTTCCAGGTAGCGGGCGAAACGGCGGAGATACCCTCCTTCTTGCATCGGTACGATACGGAGTTCTATCGCCTCTGGGCACAACGGGCGGCCCAGTACACGCTCCCCCTGCACGATCGCTACCCTTGGCTGCCGGAGCTATGCGAAGTTGGTCAGCGGCGGCTGCCCGCGATTCTGACGCCGGCCACGATCATTCACGGCGAGTATCAGGCCAACAATATACTCCACGTCGAGGGTCGCAACGTGCCGGTGGACTGGGAGTCTGCCGCGTTGGCTGCCGGCGAGATCGACCTGGCAAGTCTTACCTGGGGCTGGGACGACGACCTTCGCATCGCCATCGAACGGGAATATAGCCTCGCCCGTTGGCCCGATGGCATTCCGTCCGAATTCCCGCTGAGGCTAGCCGCAGCGCGGTTGTACTTGCAACTCCGTTGGTTGGGCGATGAAGAAGGGGAGGTCAACATCGACGAGTCGAGCATCGATTGGGACGAACTCGAAGCAGTAGCCAAGCGATTTGAAGCACTGGATCGATAAAATGTACTGCTTGGCTGTTCGCGTCTTCAAAATGCTGCGCAAGCGCGTTGCGCCATGCGGCATTTCTGTTGGTTTATGCGGGCCTCTTGACTTCGTCGCGAAGCTGGGATATCGTCTTGAAAGAGTCCGTGTACCCGAAATGGAGCCTCGCCCATGCCGACTGTCGAAATCGATAAGGAACTGGTTGCCGCACTCAACGGTGCGAAGAGCAAGGCGCACAATTT
>JANXOJ010000606.1 GCA_025353625.1 Planctomycetota bacterium
GGGCATCGCCCGATTGGCCGCAATGGCGCGGGCCGCAGCGCGATGGGCACTCGCCCGACACCGGGCTGCTCAAGGAGTGGCCCAAGGAAGGGCCTAAATTAGCTTGGAAGGTCAAGGGCGTCGGCACGGGCTACACCAACGTCAGTGTGGTCGGCGACCGCCTCTTCCTTATGGGCGACCAGGGCGATTCGAGCTACGTGATCGCTTTGAACCGAGCCGATGGCAAACCGGCATGGAAAACCAAAGTCGGTAAGTCTGGAGCGCCCGGCTGGGGCGGATTCTCCGGTCCCCGCGTGACGCCTACCGTGGACGGCAATCTCGTTTTCGCCGTGGACCAGTGGGGCGCGGTCTCGTGCGTCGATGCCGAGGATGGTAAAGAGATTTGGCACAAGGACTACGGCAAGGACTTTGGGGGCAAACGGCCGGAATGGGGCTTTTGCGGAATGCCGCTGGTCGATGGCGATCGGGTGATTCTCGCCCCAGGCTCCAAGCAGGGCGACCTCGTTGCCCTCAACAAAAAGAGCGGCGAAGTCATCTGGCAGAGCAAGGAACTGACCGACGGCATCCATTATTCCTCGCCCATCGTTGAGGAAATTGGCGGCGTCCGGCAATACATTCAGCTCACCGATGCCTGCGTTGCCGGCGTCCAGGCCGACAACGGGCATCTTCTCTGGCGAGCCGCCAGAAAAGGCAGTACCGCCGTGATTCCCACACCGATCTACCACGACGGTTTTGTCTACGTCAGCTCCGGTTACGGTGCGGGCTGCAATCTGTTCAAAGTCGCGGCATCCGATGGAAAATTCTCGGCCTCGCAAGTCTACGGCAACAAGTCGATGACGAATCACCACGGCGGCGTCGTACTGGTCGATAAGCACGTTTACGGGTTCTCGGATGGCAAGGGGTGGACATGCCAAGAGTTGGAAAGCGGCAAGGTCGCTTGGAATGCCAACGGCAAACTCGGCAAGGGTTCGATCACTTTCGCCGATGGAATGCTTTACTTGCGAGCCGAAGACGGCAGCGGAACGGTCGCTTTGGTGGAAGCCTCACCGAAAGGCTACAAGGAAAGAGGCCGCTTCGATCAGCCGGATCGCAGCGACAAGAACAGTTGGCCCCATCCGGTCGTCGTCGGCGGACGACTCTACCTCCGCGACCAAGATTTGCTGCTGTGTTATGAGGTGCAAGGGAAGTAGTACTGCGCGGTAGGGCGGCGTCGAGGAATGAAGACCCGCCATTTTTCATGCAGATTCCGGGTCGGTCTTCGTACCCTACCGCCAGTCCAGGCCGAGATCGAGCCCAATGGACGAGTGCGTCAACGCGCCCGAGCTGATCCGTTCCACGCCCGTTTCCGCCACGGCACGCACCGTTTCCAGGTGAATGCCGCCCGATGCCTCAAGTTCCACCTCGGGGCATTGGGCGTTTCGTCGGGCGACGGCTTCACGGAGCATCGCAAGGCTCATATTGTCCAGCAGCACAATATCTGGCCGTGCCGCCAACACATCGTCCAACTGTTCCAGTGTATCGACTTCTATCTCCACAATCATTTGAGCGGCTAGCGTGCCGAATCGCGCGGCTAAGAATTGCCGAGCGCGGACAACCGCCTCCGCAAGTGAGTTTCCCTTTTTGTGGCGCGGCAGTCCCGGCTGCACCACAAGTTGTTCTTCGGCAGAAACCAACGCCAAGTGATTGTCTTTAATAAGAACGGCCTCGTAGAGACCGCCTCGATGGTTCTTTCCGCCGCCGCAATGGACGGCATACTTTTCGAGCGTCCGCCAGCCGGGGGTTGTCTTACGCGTGTCGTAGATGCGAGCTTGGGTGCCGGCGATGACGTCCACATATCGCCGCGTCAAGGTAGCCATGCCCGATAGCCGCCCAATTAGGTTTAGCACCGGCCGCTCGGCGGCAAGCATCGCCCTGGCTCGCCCTTCCACCAAACCAATCGACTGGCCCGCGGAAAGCAATTCGCCGTCGCATGCCGTGGGCGACCAGCGCAAACCGGCATCAAAACGGGTCATAGTCGCTGCAATGGCCGCTGCGCCGGCGAGAATCCCTGGCTGACGCACTACGATTTCCGCTTTCCCCCGTGCCACCTCGGGCACTAGGGCCAAACTCGTAAGGTCGCCTTGCGTGCCCAAATCCTCGGCGATGGCCAAATCGAGAATTCGCTCCCAATCGCGCAGGAGCGAATCGTTCCAGACGATTTGTTTGAACTCCTTGGGCATGTGGCCTGGCAGTCTCCGCGTTGGTTGAAGTAGGTGGTATTATAGTAGTGCAAAGCCCGCTTCCGCCACCCAGATTTCAGCGACCGCGTTGATGCCACCCTCTCCCACCCCGCCGAAACGACCGCCCCACTGGCTTCTTCGCCATTGCGAACAGGCCGTGGTTGCCGTGTTCCTTGCGGCCGGACTGGTTTCCTTGATCGGATGGTGGGCGTACCACGGCGGTGCTCGTGGCAGTTTGGTTGAAATTGAGCGGACGGGGCGGCAACATGCCTCCTTCGTGGTCGATGTCAATGCGGCTGCCTGGCCGGAATTGGCCGATTTGCCGGGCGTGGGCCGCAACTTGGCCGAGCGAATTGTAAAATCTCGCGTCGAAAACGGCCCCTATGCGGATATCGAGGAGCTCCGCCGCGTGCGAGGAATCGGCCCGCGGACGATGGAGTCGATGCGGCCCTATTTGCGACCGATTCCCAAGCGAACGGCAGTCGCCGGGCCGTGACCGACCTTTCCAGGGGGTGGGTAAGCTCGCCGGGATGGCGGACGAAGAGCGGGAATACTCTCCAAGGTCCGTGGCGAATAGAGTGGCATTCGGGGGCACGGGCGGTCGTGCGACAGTTGCGCCGCTTGACATTCGCCTATCGGGATAGCATGATAAGTGAATCTTGACTGAGGTCTTTCTCGCCGCATACCATCGGTAACCTAAGCGGCAATTACTGGTTTGCTCAGAGACATTCAAAGGGGAGAGTCGTATGCACTTCGCAAGGCGATTTGCGCGGAGCGGGTTTGGCAAGTTCTTGGTGATGCTTGTGGTGGTCCTGGTGGTCGCCAGCTTTGCCTCCGTGGTGATGGCCCAAGATGCGGCTGCCCCGGCACCCGCCCCCGCACAGGAGCAAGAGTCGTGGTTCTCTTGGTTCATCCACTGTTCGGGCTGGATCGGCTTGCTGATTCTTTTCCTTTCGATTTACTTTATCGCTACCACGGCGCGTATGTTCGTGGAACTGCGGATGCAAACGGCGATGCCGCCGGAAGTCATTGCCCAGTGCGAGGCAATGCTGGAACAGCGCGATTTCAAGGGGATATTCAACGTGGTCAAGGAGGACGATTCGTTCTTCAGCCGCGTCCTGGTCACCGGCATTACGGAACTTCCCAACGGTTTGAGTGAAGCCCGCGAGGCGATGGAGCGGGTCGGCGACATGCTCACGACCGATATGGAAAAGAAAATCAGCATGATGGCCGTGCTGGGTACGTTAGGCCCCATGATTGGTCTGCTCGGCACGCTATCGGGCATGATCAGCAGCTTCGGTGAAATTGCGCGAAGTGCGGGCCAACAAATC
>JANXOJ010000618.1 GCA_025353625.1 Planctomycetota bacterium
CACTATTGCTTAAAGCGACGCTGGTTCTATTCGTCGTGCTAATCCTGGACTTCGTGTTGCATCGCCGCTTTCCACTGTTCTGTTCCACGGTTTGGCACGGCGCGATATTGATGTTGGCGGCATTGCCGATCGTCTGGTTTGGCATCCCAGCGGCGCGAGTTTCCACGGAAGCTCCATCGAACGTTGCAACGGCCGATCCGGAAATCGCGGCAGACGTGCCGGTGATTCAATTAGCACCGCGTACGGTACGTCCGTTTGTCGTTAAATCATCGCCCGAGATAAGTCCCATACCGGCCGAGCCGATGGTCGTTGCTTCGCCCGTTACACTTCAAACGGTCACCGCCGTTGGGGCGTTGATGCGGATATGGCCCAGGTTCATGCCGGCGCTCGCAATCCTCTATTGCTGTGGCTCGATAGTGATGACGCTCCATTTGCTTGCATCGCTGATCGCCGTCCGGCGGTTGCGACGGTCGGCGCAACGGGTCTCGAGCAAACTCTGGATGTCGAAACTGGCCCAATGGCAGGGGCGTCTCGGTGTTGCGCGACCCGTCGAGCTGCGGTATTCCGAACAGGTCCAGGTGCCGATTGTCGTTGGTTTTTGGCGGCCTGCGATTCTGCTTCCGCTGGAAGTGGTTGCCGGGACGAACGAAGAAAATTGCAATCCGATTCTCGTTCACGAATTGGCGCACATCGCTCGAGGCGATGTCGGTTGGCAGTTTTTGCAGCGAATGGTTGCCGCCGTTTACTGGTTTCATCCGCTGGTTTGGGTTTCGCGCAATCGCACTGCCTTGCTCCGCGAACTCGTTTGCGACAGATATTCCGTTTACCACGTTGGAGGAAAGACTTATATGGAAACGCTACTTGAAATGGCGGGTCGGCTAACGCATAAATCGTCCCTTTCGCTCGGTATGGCCGTATTGCGATCGTCGCAGCTTGGCGAACGGCTGGAGTGCATCCACCATTCGCCCGGTCAACCGCATTGTCGGCTCCGCCGTTCGGCCCGCTGGGCCTTGCTTGCAGTTGCGCTCGGCATCGCCGTCTGGGCCGGCCGCTCCGCGATTGCCGATCCGCCGATCCCAACCGTCCCCGGCTTGCCGTCCCAAGCCAAGGCGTTGACCGCCGGCTACGAGGTAAAAGTAAGCCAATTGCGAGCGGATGCCGACCGTCATATTGCCGCCGAGCGGACGAAACTTCAAGCTGCGCTGCGAGATATGCAGGAGTACTCGACGCGGCAGGGCAAATTGGATGAGGCCGTGGCGATCCGCGACCAGATTCGAGCCATCGAAAACGTGGTCCAAACATCCACCGTTGAAAATCCAGGTTTCAAATGGGAAACCGCGACCTCGGAGTCCGCCGATGAATCGACGACGATGACGCACCATCGCAACGATCTCGGAAAGAGCTTCGAGATGATCGTCAAAGGCTCTACGAAAGGAAATATCTATGGGACCGATCAATATACCGATGACTCCCAGGTTGCGACTGCCGCCGTTCACGCCGGCGCGTTGCAGCCGGGCGAACGGGGGTGGGTGAAGGTGACGATGATGCCGAGCCAGGAACGCTATCCCGGCTTGGCACGAAACGGCATTGAAAGCCTCCCCTGGGATAATGGGGGCTCGTACGCGAGCTATACCATCGCGCGGCTAAATACGATCAACTACAATCCCACTTCCGCGCCGCAGCCGTCGGTTAACGTCGCTAAAATAGTCTATCTCGCGGACAATAACACAAAGATGTCCGCGCACCGCAGTCAACTTGGGCAAAGTTTTTATTACTCCGTTGTTGGCAGCGCAAGCGGGGCGATTTGGGGCACGTATTGCTACACGAACGACTCGTCCATCGCCATGGCAGCCGTCCATGCCGGCATCGTTTCGGTGGGCCAGTCGAAGGTTGTCAAGGTGACGATGCTGCCGGGCCTGCCGGAGTATATCGGTACGTTGCACAACGGCATTCAAAGCAACGACTGGCATAACCGGCAGGACTACACCAGTTATACCATTGAGGCTGCCCCCGCCGAGTATGCAAGAATTGTTCCGACGATGGTAGCACCGGAGGTTACCACCATCCTTCAGCCGCGTGCTCAGGGAGTTGACCAACCGGACCCGCCCATCATTCAAGGAGTCGGCAAAATAATCTACTTAAGGGTCGTCGGCCAGACAACCGGCACCGTTTGGGGAACCGATCTCTACACCAACGATTCGCCGATCGCAACGGCCGCCGTTCACGCTGGCATTTTACGGCCCGGCGAAGCGGGGATCGTGAAAGTAAGCGTTCTCGCTGGAATTCCCACTTACCAAGGATCGACGCGGAACGGAGTTACCACCAGTAGCTGGCAGAACTCCGGCGATTACTTGAGTTACAAGATCGAAGCCGGTACGGGAGTCGACTCGAAAAAAGTAATCGAAATTCGGACATTAAACGTTCGAGCTTACCCGGTCGGCGATGCAACGGAGGCCATTGCGTACGCTCAGTTTCCGAGCCACATCGGCGAATCGTATCGCTATCGCGTTACGGGGTCAACGACCGAGGCCGTTTGGGGGACCGGCATTTATACGCACGATTCGTCAATCGCATCGGCAGCAGTCCATGCTGGAATTCTTCGCCCCGGTGAAACCGGCCTGGTCGAAGTAAAAGTATTGCCCGGCATTCCGGTCTATAAGGGTTCGTCGCAGAACGACGTTACAAGCCGCGATTGGCAGAATTCCGGTGGCTACGTCAGTCTTCAGATCAGTCGAGCATCGACCAAAGTAATGCACCACCGCGCCCAATAACGCCTTCGTTTCGTTTTAACAACGACGCGCGCTAAAGCGTGAACTCCAACGAGCTTTCATCGGGCAAAGAGCCCTCGATTCGCCCTTGCACCAAACCCCTACAATGGGTATAAGGTGCATTTGTGACGCCTGTGCCGTCTGCGGCATCTTACAACCTTGAGCGACGAAATGGACTTCGTTGCCGCCTATGTCGGTCGATTTGGAACAGCTTACGGACGAGCAATTGGCCGCCCAGGCTGCGCGCGAAACTTCCGACGGCCCGGCCTTTGTTGCCTTGGTGGAACGCTTTCGCAATCGGGTGTGGCGGATTTGCTTCCGCTTGCTCGGGAGCGATGCCGACGCATCGGACGCCGCGCAAGAGGTGTTCTTGCGGCTCTTCCTGCATCGAGCTCGGTTTGAAGGGCGATCCAAATATGCAACCTGGGTCCATGCCATTTCCGTGCGGACTTGTTTGGCCATCCGCCGCAGCCGAGGACGTCGGCAACGGCACGAGAATGTGGGGCGCGAGGACGATTGGGAATCTCGACAATCCGCGCCGGACACTGCCCCACAAGGGCTTTCGCTGGACCTTCTGAAAATGCTCGATACGCTCGATGAAAACGACCGCGCACTACTGCTCCTAAAATATGCCGAAGGCTACGAATATGAGGAATTGGCTGAGATATTTGAGCTTTCGGTATCCGCTTGCAAGATGCGCATCAGCCGTGCCCGCGATAAGCTTCAGGCCCGGTTCAAGGATGCTTAATTTTGGATTGACGTAATAACTATGGATGATTTGTTTGAACAACTGGCAAACTTAGAAGCTCGCGAGCCTCCGCCGGAGTTCAACCGTCGGCTCCACGAGCGGCTCAATCGCGTGCTGATGGTGCAACACGTTGTCGACTTCTTCGCCGGCGCGGCAACCTGGGCCGTCGGGCAGTTTTTTCTTGCCGTACTGGGCTGCTTGCGATTTACGCTGACTGGTAAGTTCAAGTGAGGCAAGTTCAAGTGAGCGGATACGGTCGTTGATGTCCCGTTTCAGCCCAATTTCAAAATTCCAGAAAATTATTGTGACGCCGCGCCCCTGCCCGGCAACTGACTTGATAACGAGCCACTTTACACGGCTCGACAACAATTCAAGCTTCAAGGGGACAGTATCATGGCAGATGTAGTTACAACCGCAACCGGTGTTACGAGTGCAACTTGGGATGCTTCGCGGGAGGCAGTTCGCGACAACCTACAACAACTTTGGAACCAGTTCCTCAGCTTAGGCCCCAAGGTGGTGGCCGCGATTGTGGTGGTCGTGCTGGGCTATGTGGTGGCCCGCGTGGTTGCCAAAGTGCTCACCAAGGTGAGCGAAAAGCTCGGACTGCAAGTCGCCGCCGAGCGGAGCGGCGTGGCCGAATCGATGCGGCACATGGGCATCGAACGCAACGTGCCGGCGATTATCGGCACCATCGGATTCTGGCTTTTGACGTGCGTCTTCTTCATGGCCGCCTTCAACATCCTCGGGCTGAACGAAGTTTCAACGCAGATCAGCAAGTTCGCCGAATTCATACCGAATTTGCTCGTCGCTACGGTGATTGTGGTCGTTGGCCTGTTCGCCGCGACGTTCCTGCGGGGCGTCATCGCCACCAGTGCCGACCGGTTGGGCATCTCGTATGCCGAACACTTGGCGAACGGCTGCTACTATACGCTTGCCTTGCTGACCTTCATCCTTACGTTGAAGCACCTCGGCATCGAGTTCGCCTTGCTGAATAACATGATCCTGATTGTCTGCGGTGGCCTAGCCCTTGGCTTTGGGTTGGCCCTCGGCCTCGGTGGCCGCGACGTAATGGGCGGTATCCTTGCCGGTTACTATCTCCGGCAGCGGCTTGCCGCTGGCGACCATGTGGAAGTGGCCGGCATGGCTGGCACCGTTCGCGAGGTTGGCCCGGTGGCCACAGTGATCGAAACGGCAGAAAACGGCCTCCTCAATCGCCACACGGTTCCAAACACCAAGATGCTAAACGAAGCCGTGCGGTAAGTCGGCTTGTGGTCCAGGCGGCCCGCCAACAAATGTAGCCGAGACGACGGCACCATAAAACGCTAAACTTGCCCCAGGGTCAGAAATGGCCCTGGGGTTTTTTGTTGAATAAAGTGAATCGCTCGATCACTGGCCAGGGTAGATCGTATCGTCCTTGACCTTGTCCGTGTGGCCGTCGAGGAATGTCACGACGACGATCCCGGAATGGCTTGCCACCATGATTTTCGGTGAAATGGTGACGGGAGCGTCACTTGGCAACGGCCAGTGGAATGAAAGCAGTGGCCAATAGTTTTTCGGATCGACATCGGTCCATTTTCCCGCTCGGCTACTACCTAACGTGTTGGTATCGAGCTTGGTTCGATCGCCTAGCATGATCGTGGTGCTCAGTGCGACCGGTTTAGGAGAGGCTTCCCGCGTCGACAATTTGGAAAGAATTGGCGGAAGGGCGATCACGTTGTTGCGATCCCTGGGTGGACCGCCAGCAGCATAACTCAGAAAATAGTAGTCGTTAACGCCGTAGCTCATCACGGAAGGCGTTTGCGGCGAAATAAGCGGATCGTCCGGACAGATAAAACTCGGGAGTTTTGAGTTCAAAAACTTGGCGATGTTGTTGGTGCGTACGGCCTCCCAAAGGTCGTTGCGGTCCATATTGGGAAGAATCGCCTCTACCCAGTTGCAATAAGCTAACGGACTAGTCCCCGCTATCGGACTTAAAACGCCCGGCAGATGCCCTTTTGACGCTTCAAACGCAAGGATCGCCGTTGAAATTTCATGCTGATTATTGGTGCAAGTGGTTTGATGCCCCATCTCTCGGGCCATTTGCACGGCCGGGAAGAGCAAAGCTAGAAAAAGCCCGATGATGGTGATAACGACGAGCAATTCGACGAGCGAGAAACCACGTTGGGGGTGTCGCATGGGTAATACTCCTGTCCGGTTCGATCCGAAACCTAACTGCCCTACATAGTTATTGTCGCGGAAAACTGTCAGAAAAGCCAGTCCGGAAGAAATTTTACCAGAAACGCTGGATTTCTCAACGAGAATCTGAGACAATGATAGGTGTGGGCAAGAATGCAATGTCTGGGAGAAGATCATGGTTCACTGGAATGGCTGGGGACACCCCTTGAGCAAGAAAAACGGATTTACGCTGGTTGAACTTCTAGTCGTGATCACCATCATCGGCATGTTGATCGCTTTGCTTTTGCCGGCCGTTTCGGCGGCTCGCGAGTCGGGACGTCGCACGCAGTGCATGAATAACGTCGGCCAAATCTCCAAAGCGGCCCTGGCCTATAGCGCTGCCAGAAGCAAATTGCCCGGCTTCCAGAACTCTGTGACGGGCACGACGCAAGTCGCCTCTTGGCTTTCAATGCTGCTGCCAAACCTTGAGCGCAGCGATATTTGGGATCAGATTGCCGGGGGGGCAAAATATGGCGTCTACGGCAAAGCCATTCCTGTTTTTGTTTGCCCAAGCGATCCGCCGGACACAATGAATGGTAATGTCGGTCCTTGCGCCTACATCGCGAATGGCCTCATTATGCGCGATGGAACGACAGCCACAGTCGCACCGCCGCGCTCGCTCGATTATGCATCGGACAACGATGGGTCGACGACCACGCTTCTAATTGCAGAATCCGTAAGTTCGAGCAAGGACGCATTTAACCAGAAGACTATAAGCAACGTTAATCGACTACATTATTGGTGGGATAGTACAAGCACCGGTTACGGCTTAAAGCAAGCCATGCAGTTGAATTCTTTTGGTGTAACCCTCCCTAATTTTCCGAACGGCCCGTCGAAATCGTATGCAAGCACTGCTGGTGCTTATCCGGCACCAACGGCCGGCACTCCTGGCCCAATGATTGTAAACAACGTCCGATCAAGCCACAGTGGCGGGGTGGTGGCAGCGTTTTGTGATGCCCACGTCAAGTTTTTGAAGGACGATATCGGAGGTAGTTCGGCAACTTCGTCCGGCGGAGCCTATTTCACTCTTTCAGTTTTTGCCGAAATTACCACGCCAGACGGCACGCGGGTCGATCCGAAAAATGGCACACCCGAGCCACCGGTTGACGAGGCGCAGTATTAAGCGGGCTATTTTGCCGCTACTAGCACCGCAGAATAAATAACGGTCGTTCCTTCCCATTGAGGAGGTTGGCGGCATTCTTTCGACCAATTAAAGTGCGGCCGCGTTATCAGTTACCTTTGAATAGCCGTGGGTAGAGCGAACTGCAACCCACGGCTACTCACGTTTTGGCCGCTAACGCCGAGAGTCACGTTGATTTCCCAGGCCATCCCCACTTCTGGCTATTTCTTGCCTTTTCCGCAAAGAGTCCAAAGTGACTCGCCGAGTTTGCCGATTATACCGACTAGATCGTTTAGGAAGACTTTAACGGCATTTTCAGTTGGATTTAGAGTTCTCTGAGTGTTGTGGATTAAAAAGTCGCCCCAAACAACCCAATTAACCACATTGGTCTCCTGGTTATGTCGAGCATTCGTCACTACGCCTGCCCGTCCCTGTCGGTCGTTGCGACCGCCTGGCTCGCCGCGCTGCTGCTGGCCGGATGCCGGACGATCAA
>JANXOJ010000697.1 GCA_025353625.1 Planctomycetota bacterium
GCTGCCGACAACGTACGACACGCGGTTCTCGTGGCCGTTGATGGCGAACTCGTTCGTTGCGGCCAGCATCCGGCAATGGAGGCGAATCTCGGCGAGTTGAACTTCACTCAGCGGCAGCCCCAGGCCAAAGGCCGCATCGCCGCCGCCGATGCGGCCCCACCGCGAGCCGTCCACGTCGTGGAATGGTTCTTCCGGGTCGATGAAATTGCCCCAGAGGTCGTCGAACGCTTCGGTGAGGGACTTGTGGAGTTGCGATGGAGCGGTCATGGAATGAAGGCCTTTCAAAGGGAAAGTACGAATGTCAAAGGTTAAATGTCGCGGGAAAACAGAACTGCGAATTTAGCAATGGTGAATGGCACGGATCGCGAACGCGCCATTTGGATTTTGACTTTCGTGCTCCCTTCGACATTTGCATTTCGTCCTTCGTGCTTCTCGGGTTATTGGGCGGGTCATCGCGATCGGACGCTTACATCCCAATGCTCGACGCCAGCCTACTCAAGCACCAGCCGCGTCCCCAGTCCATCCCGCGCCGCTCGGCCTTCCAGCAGCTCGCCCGCAAGGCGGATGGCCATTTCCAAGGCATCGGGGCCGTCGTCGTAGTCGCCAATGGGGAACTGCTCGATCTGTTCGATCAGCAACTTTGTCGCCGGGCTGCCGCTCAGGAACCGCAATCGCCGCGAGGCCAAGAGCGGACCCAGCCGCCGGATGCGGACTTGCTTGTTCGTGCGGTTGTCCATCGGCCAAGGCCGTGCCGCCAGCAAACCTTGCCGACGGAACTCGGCCTCGAACTCGCCGGCAAGCAGGTCTTGAAACTGGTTCGTTTCAATGCCGAACACGTCGGGCTGGAAGCGGCGATAGAGGGCCGCGCCGTCGGCGACGATCTGCGGCGTCGGTCGCCGCGCCATGTCGGCTTCGACGTACAAGATGCCCTGCCGGTCCATTCCCAACAGCACCAAGGCCGAGTAGTCGCCGCGTCGCGCGTCGCTCCCTTTGCTGGGGTCGAGGGCCATCGTCTTCACGACGAGTTGCCTCGGCCAGGCCTCGAACCAAATCGCATCATCGAAGTATTCAGCGGGCCATTCGCACAGTTCGGGGTTGATCGGCGAGTTCTGCTTCTCGCGCTCGAACGCCGTGCGGCCTCCTTCGGCCCTCATGCACATCAGCGAATAAAGGTCTTCGTGCTCGGGCCAAAGTAGCACCGCCCCGGCGTTCATGGCCGCGCGATGCTGCTCGAAAAACGCCCGAGCGAGAGCCCGGTAACGCTTGTCGGCCACATTGAGGTAGATCGCCTCCCATTGGTTCCAAAGGAGCATGTTGTCGGGCCAGCGGTCGATGGCTTTGAAGGTTTTCGAGATCCAGCCGGGCCGCGCGAGGAGTTCCATCGCCAGGGCCTCGCGATGCAGTGCGGTGGCCAGATTGATGACGTTCGTTTGCAGCGTGCCGGCCTTCATCAGCGTGCCGTGGAACCAAGTTCTAGCGCGTTCGCGCTGCAAGGCGGAATGGATGTGGCCGTCGTTTTGTAGATCGTCGCAGACGATGAGCGTGGGCCGATGCTCGCGCCGCCGTCGGCCGCGCAGACGCTGCCCGGTGCCAAAGGCTTCAATCGTCGCACCGTTGCGAAGCACGATGCCGCCGTTGCGCCATACCGGGCCCAGACCCGCCGCGTTGGGATAATCGGCAAGCAGACGATGGTTGTCGAGCAACTCGGCCTTGAGATTTTCCAGATGCGCGTATGCCTGATGGCGCGTATCGGAGACGATCCAGATATATTCCTCCCAACCTTCCAGGGCGGCACGCAGCGGCAGGACGAGCGTGCCGAGCGTCGATTTCGCCCCACCGCGCGGGGCCAAGACGTTGAGCTTCGTGCCGCGCCGCGCCGGCAATTCGTTCAACCAGCGCGCCAGCCAGCAGTGCATGGTTGATGGCGTCTGGCGAAAGTGTCGAGCGAGGTATTTGTATCCCCAATCGAGCGCGTTCAGGCGATCGCGGACGGCAAGAAGCCTCCGCGCGGCGGCGTGATCGTCGGCGATCCTCGCGCCGACGAAATTGATTATTTGGCGAAGCGATGGATGGCGAATTTCCGTAGCGGCTTGAGGTTGTCCGGTCCCCTCTGCTTTTGGTAGCGGGAGAGGAAAGGTTCGTTTACGTGCTCGCATCGCGTTCCTCCTCGTTGCCGCGCGATCTCCAGCGCGGCGAACGGCCGGTGAGGTTGCGATAGAGCTCGGCGAATCGCGCCAATGCTCGTTTGCGGAACGCGGCCACCGGCACTTCTTCCGCGACGATCCGCGAGAACTGCGCTAGGATTTGGGCGATCTGCGCCACGGTGATGACTTCCGGCGAGCGGCTAGCGTAACGCTCGGGATGTGCCCGTTCCAAAATCCAAGCGGCCGCCCTCCAATGCTGTTCTTTCTTGGCTGCTTTGCGAATCGAGTTCAAAAGCCCCAACTCGGCCTCGCAAGCGGCCTTTTGCAATTCCGCGGCGAACTTGTCGTCGCGCGCGGCCGTGCGTACGATCGTCGACGGCGCACAACCGACATACCGCGCCGCCACGCGCCGGCTGCTACCGACCGCGACCAAGGCGACAACATTGCTCTTCTTCTCTTCATCGAGCACGGGCGTCTTCTTGCTTCTCGGCATAGCGTCCTCCTCGTCGTCCAAAAAAGCCCGAATATCGAATGTCGAAGGAAGCAAGAACATCAAAATTCGAAGGGCCCGTTCGCGATCCGTGCCATTCGACCATTCCTACATTCGTACTTCGGATTTCCTTCGACATTGGACTTTCGTTCTTTGCTGTTTCCTTCACGTTCCCACGCGCGATTGCCTAAACTCAAACGACACCACCGCTCTCCCGCCCGAGCCGCGATAGGTTCCAATAGTCGTACTTCCGGTCTTCTTCATGCCGATCGCTTTCCAGTGCGGCGAGCGGCGGCAATGGCCTACCACGGCCGGATGACTCGCCGTAATGTTCACGCGGAAGCCTTCCGCAACGTGCAACTCGGCCACCGTCTCGGTAAACTTCATGCCGATGCCCAGGCCCTGGTAGTCGGGCAGCACCACAATGCGGCTGATGCGCCGCCGATTCTTCCGTCCAAAGAGCGAAACGCTTGCACAGAAGGCGACCGGCAGATCGTTCCAAAGGGCGAGAAAGCAGCGCGCGACCGCGCTCAACGCTCCGCTCAAATAGTGATGACGCGCAAAGAGCGACCAAGCACGACGCCGGCAACGAACGATGGCAAGTTCGATCGGCGGCCGTTGAAGACACCTCCATTGAAAAATCGCCGTCGCCATGTCGATGACCCAATCGGGCTGAAGCCATTCGGCCACGTCGTAATGACACGTCGCGGCAACGAACCGCCCGTTGATTTGGCCGCCGTGCATCGCCTTGGCAATTGCGGCGGATGTCGCCCGTGCGACGGTGCGATCGACGACGCTGGTGAACTCATCGAACGCTATCGCTCCGCCGGAGTCATTCACGATGGCCAGCGCACGGGCCAAGTCGCAGCGGAAACGTTCACCGCCGGAAAGCACCTGGTAGGGCTTGACCCAACTCGGCGGCGAGCTGAAACCGACCGATGTAAAGAGGCCGGTGATTTGCTTGATCGGGCGTTGCCCAAGGCCATCGATCACTGCCTTGTCGCTGGGCCACGTCGGCGGACGATAGAGCCGTGCGCCGAACATCGCACGCGCAATGGTCGTCTTGCCGCTGCCGGAAGGCCCGACGATCAGACCAATCCGCCAATCCTTCTTCGCGAAGTCGTCCGGCACGTCGACGCGAAAGTGCTGCTCGGCCCTAGTGGCCAGCGGCACGTCGAACATGCCGGCAAGTTGCTGCACGCGAAAGGAATCGTGGATCGGACAGTGGAGGTCGGCAGTGAAGCTGGGCACGGTGGTTCTCCCGGGAATATCCGAAAAACGTAGGCGAATGTCGAAGGATGTACGAAACGGACGATTTCAAAGCGTCATCAGCCTGCACTTCAGTCCCTCGGCAACGAGCCGCTCGTAAACTTCCTGTTGTTGCTCTTCGTCGCGGCATTCCACGACCACCTGATACAACTCCGGCACGCTCGTCTCGGTTTCCGTTGCGTCTGCATCGAGCTCCGCCTCTTCTGGCACGCCGCCGAGCCGGTCCAACATCGCGCGAACGGCCGCACTCTCGGTCTGTACTTCGAGCATCAAATCGGCAAGCATCTCCGGGTTGGTTCCGGCGGAGGCCGCCAGCGGATCGAGCAGGACCAAAAGCTTGGCCGTCTCGGCGTCGTCGAGATCGACAATCAGCACTGGCACTTCCATCTCCGGCGTCGTCTCCGCTCGCAGGTGACCGTCGATCAGTTGCAGCGAACCATCGGGCAGTTCGCGCGCCAAGAGCGCGGCGGCATAGCCGATTTCGGCCAGCACGCCTTGCAGAGCGTCGCGTTGGGCCGTCGGGTGCGTCCGCCACTTTTTCGGATGCGGACGCAACGCACTGGCCGACACGCGACGCAGTTCCTTGATGCGATCTCGAATCATCATTCGACTTCCTCCAAGTGCTGTGCGAGGTGCGCGAGTTGAGCTTCGTGGTTTTCCAGCCGCGCCGCTTGTCCGGCGAAGAGCGACCATAGCTCGCGCTGGGCATCGCTCGACTCGTCGAGCTTCGCGCTCATATCGCTCACACGAACCGCGACCACGGCCAGCTTGGCATGGACCATGAACATCCAAGGGCCAAGCATCAGCAAGGCGGGCACCAGCGTATCGACGAGAATCTGCCATTCTTGCGAAGTCACGATAGGCTCCCTGGATGGACGGTTTGCTGGCCGTTATTCGCGACCGGTGCTTGCGGCGCAACGACGACGGTCGGCGGCAGGTTGCGTTGGGCCTGTTGGCTCAAGAGGGCCAGCAAGCCGGTGAGATCGTTGGCGGCATGGGATGCCACGTTCGCCACGGGAACGAGCATCGGCTGATGCACGGCCGCCGCAGCCATCCTTGCCGCCAGCTTTTCAACCAGTAGCGGGTCGCCCGTCTTCTTATGGTGGGCGAAGTCGATGACGAAGATCAACAGCGGCAAGGCCAACGCCAGCACCAGCCCAATGCGCATCCACTCGGTCTTGTCGGTGACCGCTTCGTGGATGAAGGCTCGCACCTTCTCCGGCTTGGAGGCATCGTCGCCGACTCTTTCATCGACGCGCTGCTTGAGCATCTCGATCCGCTCGCCCAGCGTGCCGTGGTGCTGCACGGCCTCGCTCATGCGCTCTTGGGCCGTGCCCAGCTTGCCGGTCTGCGCGGCCACGTCGCGAAGCTGCGCCGCAAGACCTTCCGTCTGTTGAGCCAGCTTGGACGTTTCTACCTGGGCCGCCTTCGCGGCGTCGATGGCCTGACCGGCACTTTGCAGCGCCTCGGCGGCCAGTTTGCGCGATTGCGGATCGGCTGCGTCGGAGGCAGCATGCTTCTCGGCATCCGCTTGCGAACGATTCCGCTCGGCTTTGATCTCGCCCAACAATTCGGCAATGCGGCCCAGCTTATCGTCGAGCGGCTTCACGTCGAGCGGCGGCGCGGCGGGCAGCGTGGGATAGGGAGCACGCGGTTCCAACTCGCGGAAGGGATGCAGCGGAAAGAGCCGGATCGATGACGCTTGCCCATTGGGAAAGCAGCCGTTGGGACCGCAATCGGTCGGTAGAACCAGCGAGGTATTCTCGGAAGCACGTTTTGGATTCTCGTGCGGCTCGTCCAACGCCCGATAGATCGCTTGAAGCGACGTGGCGATCCCTTCGCCGGTATCGGTGGTCCGCGCCCGGACGATGCCGACGATCTGCCGCGCGTCGGCATCGAGAATGGCCGATCCACTGCGACCGTTGGCGGGCGTCGGCAGGAATCGCAGGTCGCCTCCCTCGCAGCATAAGGCGTGGCCCTTCCAACCGGTGGCCCAACTGCCGCCGGCACAGCCGACGCTTACGAGCGCCTCGCCGGGTCGAACGACATAGGCTCGAGGTGCCAAGGGGATGGCAGTCGGCAATGCGGCTCCGAAGGACGTTTGGGCCACGGCGACGATAGCCACATCGGCTTCAAATGCTTCGGTCAGCACGCTTCCATCCAGCGGTTGCGACTGATGGCCTTGCTGCCAGAATTCGCACGTTACATGTTGCATGCCGGAGACGACGTGCGCTGCCGTCAGCACGTAAACTTGGCCGTGACTGATCTCGAAGACGCAGCCCGTGCCGCGACTGCCGTCGCTACGAGTGATGCGGCAGGTGGCGTCGATGCCGTCGGCGATGGCCCCCTGGGAAGTCCGCACCGACCAACACCAAGTGGCGAATACGGCAACGGCCGACGCCAGCCAATAGACGCAAGCAAGAAAGATTCTCGAACGATTCATGGTTTTCTCCAAGATAAATGTAGGGTGGCGTCGAGGAATCAAGAGCCACCAGAAAAGCGCACTACTTCAACGTGAAGCGGTACTGGTAAAACGGCGAGCGGGCCAGGTCGGCCGGCTCGGTGAGGCGGTCGGGCAAATGCTCGACCGGATCGACGCCGCCGCCCAGCCGATCGGCCATCGCACAGGCTTGGCTGCAAAACGGCGGTCGGCGGTCGACCGCTTCGTCGTCCCAATCGGGCCGGACGAACCAACGCACGATCGGCAAATGCAGCAACGCCGTGCCGACCAGCGATGCGTAGCCGTAGCGGCAGCCGCACATTTGCCGCATGAAACGGATCGCGCCTTGGCGGTCGTAGTTCGGCCAACGGTTTGCCGTGTTGGCTTGATAGACTTCGATGCAGCCGGGATAACGCCGGACCTGACTCGCCAAAGTCACCGCTCGCCCGCCGTGCCATTGCATCACTTCCAGACAGAAGAGGTCGTTCCCCCACCATGCCGCTTTGGCGGCATGACAATGTTCGCCGCGGCCGGCGATGGCAATCGCCCCACGGCGACGAAACAACAACAGATCGGCATCGCGAATATAATGGCGCACCGATTCCAGCACGACGAGCCGAGGCTCCGAGCTATTGGGATTCATAAGATTTCCTCCGTTGTATTTGGCACCGGGCATTGCGCATGCAGGGTCGGTGTGCCTTCCGAGGGTTCCACCGTGTCGGCACGCGGAGAGCACCCGATACGTTGTCGGATCGCTTCATAGCGCGTTCGATGCACCGGCTTCAAATCGAGACCCAGCGGCCCTTGGGCAAGAAGCTCCTCCGCCAAAGACGACGCCGGTTTAACTGCCCGCTTCTTCGGTAAATGGCAAGAGAGGCATTTGCCGTGGACCATCGCCCCGCAACCCAGACAACGCGCTGCTGGTTGCTCGGGCTGCCAGGAATCGACTTCCGGCTCGACGACCGGCCGCCGTTTGCGATTCAGCGCGATACTCATTACGGTGCGGCGATTCACGCCCAGATAGCGGGCAATCCGGCGATGGCTCAGGCGTTTTTCGGCAAGTAAGCGGCGAATTTCCGCGACGAGAGAAGTTGCGATCATGGTAGCTTCCGAACGACTTTGTGCTAGGTGGATAAAAAAAGCCCGCCGCCGGAAAATAGTTCCGGCGGCGGGCTCCTTTTGATACCTGGTACTTCCAGGCCCTGTCGATACCCGCGACGTGGGTTCAATATAGCATAAGTGTACAGATGTTCAATATCCAAAACTGCACCATTTCTTCGGAATTTTATTCGGTGCGTTTCCGCACGGATCGTGGGAACGAGGCCAGTAGTCCACTGGCTACAAATGCAGCCGCAGCGGAAGATGGCAGGCGAGACGCCCGCACCACAAAATAATCTGCTGATCGGTCGTCATGTCTGACGCGCCTTGTCGTGAAAGGCGGCCGGCACCGAAGGACCGGAAACCAGTAATTTGTCTCCGGAGTTCGTTTCTTCACCCGCCTCGTACTCTATGCGAAGTACGTCATAGTACCTAGAACAACTTTCGTTGCTCGTCAATCTTTAAGTCTAACGCTTTGGCAACACCGTCAGCCGGGAGTCTCATTAACTCTGCCGGTTCCATCTTGTAAAGGCCACCGCCGTACACCCGGCCTTGACTGAAAAAGTGGTCGGCATGTATGCCTTGCAATGCTGCAAATACTTCCTCGGACTTTTCCTTCAGCTTCTCAGCAATGAGGGGCTTCGGATATAGGGCTAGGTAGACGTTGGCAACAGTTGCCTTTGACCGATTCCAGATAAAGCGGAAGGGGCGTTGCAGGTTGCGGCCCATGTAGGTGCAAACAAACGGAGCCGGTTCCCTCTTTTCCTGCACGTACCACGGTGAACGGTGGCTAGTCAAGTAGCCCTCATGTATGCCCCGTTTCTTCCCGGCTTCAAGGTATTCAGCAAAGCGGGGAAACTTCCTGCTTATTTCATCCTCGCTTAACTCGCAATCAATCAGCCCCAGCTGTCGGTCGATTACCGGCCACCCGTCGGCATCGGCTTCAATGACTTCTAACGGCATGTACCGGGGGCTAGGAAGTATCGGGCGTACAAAGTTTGACGGAATACCCAAAGACTTTAGCGTATCGCGCGGCACAATAAAAAAGTTATTGTTCCCAGTTGCAAGACCCCGCCTGACTGAAAATAAATCGCCAAGCGTAACCGTTGCGACTTTATGGCCGTTACCGTTGCCCCTTTGTGGTAACGCCGTCCACTTTGGGGTAGCTCGGAACTGGTCGAGCGTAACGCTCTCAGTCTTAGCGGGTTCCGACAGCGTACCGCCAAAGGAAAATGTTGCCGTATGGTCCGGCTTCGGCTTCCGCTTTTCAAAGACTACGATAGCCGACGATACAAGTGCGTCGTCAAATTGAACGTCGGAGGGGCAGAATCGGTGAATCTGCAATAGGCTTACCCGCTCAGTCAGATACCGCTTGATAGCTTCCCCATAATTCACGTCCATAAACTCAGAGGGTATCAGCCAGACGGCTAAGCCGTTGTCTTCAAGCCAATCATGGGCGATAAGCAGGAAGTAACAGTATAGGCCAGAAAGCCCGCTCGGCTTCAAACCCGTTACGGCCTGCGCCAACTCGCCAAGCCTTACCTTTTCCGCTGCTAATAGATGGTGGTGTCTGACGTAGGGCGGATTGGTCAGTGTGACATTGTAACTCCGGTGGGGCTTCTGTCTTGTGAAGTCGCCTTGAACGACCTTCAAGCCCTCCTTATGCCAGATTGCTTTAGCGGCTTCCGCAAATGGCCTGTCTAATTCAATGGCTGTTGCGGCCTCGATTCGGTCGTGCGGAAATACTTGAAGGAAGGCAGAATAGAAAGACCCGGTTCCGAATGCGGGGTCAAAGAATGAGAATAGATCCTTTCGACCTTCCAACAGCTTCCACGCATAGTGGGCAATGTCGAGAGAGAGAACGGGCGGGGTTGCGAATTGGCCCCACCTGTTCCGCTCTTTCGCGGTCTTCAGTTGGTCGAGGCGTTGCTGCTCGCCTAGTCTGATTGCTTCGGCTTCAAGTACGGCTGTCATTTTGTTATAGCCCCAACTCGTCAAAGTCGCTTATCCGATGCTCCCATATCCAGTCAATCAAGTCTGCGGCCTCATAGCCAAGATAGCCGCTGTCAAAGTACCCGCAAAGAAAGACCATGTAACAGATTCCAGCCCCGTAAGACGCCTTCAACTGGCTAATCTTCTTGGCTTCCTCTTTTCGTCGCTTGTTCGTATTGGTGAAGTCGCCCGCTGACTTTGCCTCAATCATTATGGGCAGGTTGTCGGGGCGTAAGACCTTCGGTTGAATGAGAACGTCGACCGAAACGTTTACTTTGTGCGTTTCGGCACCCGTTGCAACGGAGTAGTGAAAGCAAAAGGTTCCGGGTTCCATGCTCGTTAGCGGCGTTCCGGGTGGGTGAGGTTTCCGCTTGTAGCCCTTGCTTGTCAAGTACGCTTCTATTTCGGCAAGCTATCGGTCTTCCTGTGCGTTCTTAATAATCGGATTCGCAACGGCTCCCGTCAGCCTATCTGCAACGATAGTCGAAGCCCTATGCCTCTTCATGTCCGTTGGCTTCCGCTTCTCTGGAATCCAAGTATAAATGTCTGGGTCCATTAGCTTCGCAATCACGGCCAAAATGTTTTTAAGGTGGGTACGCAAGACCGCCTTTGGCATCCGAAGGGGTAACTTGCCCTCCTCCATGCTTCCCACAAGGCTCTTGCTCATATCGGCAAGACCGACAAGCCTATCAACGGCCAAAGGTGGACAGCAAGACATACGGAGCGTTTGCAGAATCTTCGGACCCGTTAGAAGCAATTCGGGCGTCAGCTTCCGCATACCATCGCTGTCGATGATTGCTTGTTCAACTTCCTTCGTAACTTGCACGCGAGTTTCCCTGAAGGCCTTCGTGGCGAATCGCATGAACCACTTATTGTAGTAGTCAACAGAGGCTCGCGTATCTTCCTTCCATCTTTGCGGCTTGTCCAGGTTGACGGCCATGCTTGCTACCTTGCCTTCCGATTGTCAAAAGCGACTCTTACCCATTGCTCGAATTCGGGCGGTAAAAAATCGGTTGCCGTCAGCTTTATGTATGCGGTCAGTCCGGCATACTTGTATCGTGGCGGTGAGGAAATCCGGGGACGCATTGCTGGATTTCGGTCCTTCGGGGCCGGCCGCCTATCGGGGGCCTCAAAACACGACTCGGAAGAGGGCAGGCGAGACGCTCGCACCACAAAATAATCTGCTGTTGTCCACACGCTACAAATGCAGCCGCAGCGGGGCCATCTCGGAGGGCTGGAACCCGTGCCGCGTGTAGAAGCGTATCGACCCCTCACTGCTGCGGTCGGTCAGCAGTGTGATGCGGGCCATGCCTTGCGACCGGGCGTAGTTGACCGCATACTGAAGCAGGCGGCCGCCGATCCCTTGGTTCCGCCAATCCGGATGGACGATCATGTCTTCCAACCAACAGACTTGGGAACCCTTGGCCGTGCTGATCGTAAAAAGGAGGCTCGTCATGCCGACGACCTCGCCCTCTTCCGTGGCAATGAAGATGCTCCCCCGCTCCGGCGATTGGATGATCATCTGCAATCCCCGCATCTGTCGCTCCCGGTCGGGGGTAAACTCAGCTTCTTCGGAAAAGAGGATGGCAAGCAGGTCCGCCATTTGCGGAATGTCTTCAACGTTCGCCTGTTCGATGCGTACCATGTGTTTTCCTTGCGGTGTCGGTACAGTGTTCATGGCCCGTGGCTTCCCGTTAAAACCGTCGGGCAACAACTAGCATTTTAGCGACTCGGCCAAGATGATGGCAAGTAGGTCCGGTCTCCTTCCAGGAGAACTGCAAAGTCAGCGAGTGCCGATAAATCCGAGTTGATGGAGGACGGTGAGGGGGGCCCACTGGACGAGTTCGGCCGTGGCTCGAAGCGGCTGGCCGGAGGGCTGGATCAGGCGGAGGAGGCTCAAGGCCGCG
>JANXOJ010000702.1 GCA_025353625.1 Planctomycetota bacterium
GTGGCAAGCCCCTCGGCCTCGCTCGTCGTCGTCGGCGGTACGAGTTCTGCCTCGACCGACTTTGGCAGCTTGAATCCAGGGGGCATCGATCCGTTGAGGAATTTCTTCTTGAAGATGCGGCCCAAGATGCGGAGGTACCAAGGCGGCGACAACTTCATACCATCAATCGCCCCGTTCGCAGGGATCGCCAGATGGGCGAAGATTTGGCCGGCAGTCCAATTGCCGAGCGTCTTCAATTTTCTGCCTTCCAGCCCGGCAAGGTCCGCTAGAATTTCATCGAGCGAGTTAAACCGCAACGTGCGACGGCCGACGACGGCCTTGGTGTTCACAGGCATGGTGTTCTTCTTTTCCTTTTAAGCTTTCAATAGCAATGTCGCACGGGCACCGATCCGATTATGATATAGACTTCGCGGAACGGACGCAACCCGACCAAGATCGGGCGAGCAATAGACTGGACAGGATCGGCGGCCTGGCCTAAGACCAAGGATATATGCGGCTAGAATTGCGTAGCCGCGAGTGGAGCGCATCGCAATCCACGGAAGCGGTCCGCGAAAATTCAATGTGCGGCGTAGCGGCTCTACGGGAGGTTTCGCCGCTAACGCGGCTGACGCGATTGTCCTTTCGTAACCTCAATGACGTAGTTGGCCGATACGAGGGGTGCGACAGGGCGGGAGTAGCTTTCCTGATTCGCCGTCCGGAACGGGCGGTCTGTCGTTGAGTCGAC
This sequence comes from Planctomycetota bacterium, assembly GCA_025353625.1. Classification (GTDB taxonomy): domain Bacteria; phylum Planctomycetota; class Planctomycetia; order Pirellulales; family Thermoguttaceae; genus JANXQG01. The sequence goes on from JANXOJ010000702.1 coordinate 725, forward strand.
CGCGTCACTTGTTTTGGGGATTTGTGTTGGACGGCATATCCAGTATAGTTAGGGGCATTAGCGTAAATCAAAGACCGCACTCCCAAGGACAACCGACAACTTCCCCCGCCGCCATGTTCCTGATCGAAAACCCCGTCCTCCAACGCGAACTACTCGTCAATCTCCGCATGACGCGAGCGTTTGTGTTGCTGCTGGTCTACATCGGACTGCTGGGGCTTGTCGTTTATGCGGCGTGGCCCAATCAGGCGCGGATCGATTTGACGCAACACTCCCAAGAGGCGGAGCGGTTGGTCGATTTGTTCTTCCTGGGGCAATATGCGTTGATGGCCCTGATGGTGCCCAGCTTTGCCGCCGGCACGATCACCGGCGAGAAGGAACGCCAAACCTACGAAATGCTGCTGGCCAGCCCGATGCGTCCGGCGGCGATTGTGCTCGGCAAGCTTTTGGCTGCGCTGTGCCATTTGGCGGTGCTTGTGTTTTGTTCGTTGCCGATCGTGATGTTGTGCCTGCCGCTGGGGGGCGTTTCGCCCTATGAAGTCTTGGCCACTTATGCCGGCATGGCGGCCTCCGTGGCATTGTTCGGCATGATCTGTGTGGCGGCGAGCAGCTATTTCAGCCGCACCAGCGCTGCCCTCGTCGTGTCGTATCTCGTGATCTTGCCGCTGACATTGTTCGGCATCCTTTGTTATTCCGTAAGCTCCGGCATGGGGCGGCTCGTCTTCATCGGCGGAATCCTGCCCGCGAGTTGTTTGATTGTCGCCGGCGCGTTGCTTCGCGTGACTAGCCACCGCTTGCTCTATCCGCCCGACATTGGTGCGGAGGCCAAGGATGTTGTCGATCCCGAACTCGAACAGAAGCTGGCCGTGGGCATGGTCATCCGCAGCGACCAGTTCCCCGATAAGCTCTTCGCCCCGGCTAAACGCAGCGATCTCATGGCCGATTATGTCAATCCGATCTTCGATAAAGAAATGCGGAGCGAACTGTTCGGCCAAGGGACGCTGATGCTGCGGCTGGTCATTCAATTGAGCATGTTCCTCGCCCTGCCGCTGATGGCCATTTGCCTCTATATAAAACCCGAGTGGGCCGCCTGGTATGCCTGCTATGTCGTACTCTTCAACGTACTGGTCGGCCCCGTCTTTTCAGCGGGCAGCATCACAAGCGAGCGCGAGCGGCAAACGCTCGAATTGCTTTTAACGACGACGGTATCGCCCTGGCACATTCTTTCCGGCAAACTAATCTCCGGGCTGCGCGTATCGTTCGTCCTGACGGCCTTTATTATATGGCCGCTGCTTCTGGTCTGGGTCTTGCCGCCCTGGACCTATTGGGCCGATACGCTGACTTTTATTGGCTATATCTTCATTGTCGTGCTGACCGCGCTGACCACGACCACGCTGGCGATGTTCTGCTCGGTGATCTTCTCGCGGACGAGCGTAAGCCTGATGACCACCTATCTCATCCTCGTTTTGCTCTATGCGGCTCCGGTGGCCATGTGGATATTCGCCCAAGAGTTCTCGCCGAAGTCGCACGGCACCCCACCGGCCGGGCAGAGTGCCACCCTTGCCGACAGCCAGACGGTTTGGCTGCAATGGCTGACTTCAACGAGCCCCCTGGCGGCTGCATTTAGCTTGCCGCTGACTGTACGCGAGGTCGAGAATGTTAGTCCCGTGGCCGGCTACTGGTGGAAGCACGCGGCGGCCGGTTTCATACTGTTTTACGTTTTGCTCGATTCGTTCTTGCTCGCCACGATGTTATGGCTCTTCCATCGCCGCTGGCGCGTTTGGTCGTAAATGGAGATTCCTTATGATTGCCTTGATTGCCCACGATAAGAAGAAGGCCCAAATGGTCGAGTTCGTCGGCCGGCATCTCGATTACTTTCGCACACAAAGGCTGGTGGCCACCGGTCAAACCGGCGGGCTACTTTCCGACTCCCTGGGTCTGGAGATCGAGCGCGTCTGTCACGGCCCGGAAGGGGGCGATTTGATCATCGGCGGCCGCGTGGCGGAAGGCCACGTCCGCGCCATCATTTTCTTCCGCGACCCGTTGACCGCTCAACCCCACGAGCCGGATGTCTCCGCCCTCATGCGCGTCTGCGACGTCCACAACATCCCGCTGGCCACGAATCGGGCAACGGCGGAAGGGGTAGTGATGTGGCTGAAAAGTATAAGTAGGTAACACTTCAGCCGTTTGAAGTTCCTAGGGGTAGTTTTAGGATGCTGCGTTATGGCTATTGGGCAGGGAAGCGTGCGAGAAAGTAGGGAATTATGTTCCGACGGAACATGAACATCGCGCAGGGCCGCCCAAGGCAGTCGCCGTGGAGATTGCCTATCGCTTAGCCGATCCGAGCAGTCGCGCGATCGGCGAGCAATATAACATCGGCTCGGCGGTGGGCTTCGAGACTGTTGCGGGTCACTTATTGCATTGCGGCGACCACCGTCGATCCGCCAGAGCGATTGTATCCCACGGCCATCCAACCATTTTGCGAAATGATTTCCGTGGGGACGAACTGTCCGGCCGACTCAAACTTGCCGCCCAGTTTGATTCCCTTGAGGGCGATCTCCGGCCCAAACAACTTGCCGAACTTTCGTTGCAAGGCTTTCCAGATGGCCTCTTGACGGAACGACCGGGGCGCGCCGGGCCTTTGACCAAAACCGTAGATTTGCAGGTCGCCCTGGCGGATCGCCTTATAGCCCTGGGGCGATTGCTCAAATTTATAGGTTGCCGTGATATACATTCCCGGTTGTCGCTTTTCGCCGGTGTAGAACTCTCGTCCGCGGAGCGTAATGCTAATACGCCCCTCGGCAAAGAGTACCGTAATTGGCGGCACGCGCGGCAACTGCTCCTTGGGAAAGACGACCGTAAACGGCTCCTTATCCTTATCTGAGAGAAGTTGATCGGGCAATTGGCCGAGCAACTCCTTTGCCGTGCGCCGGACCATGTCGTCGGTAAGCCGCATGCCGGTGAGGATGTTTTCCGCTCCATTATTGATCGTCGATTCATGGACTCGGACGGTGATTTCGGCCGGCCGAGTCAACTCGGGTGGAGGCAAGGAGGCAGCCAACTGCGAATTCAGTCCCTCGACGCCGCGAATTTCAATTCCGGCGGTCGTTGTGGCAAATGAGAGCAAACGCGGGAAGAGCCGCCACTCCACAAGAGGCTTTTTGGTTTTCGTCGCAAACTTTTCGTTCGCGTCGCGGATTTGCGGCTCCGCTTGGGCATCGACGCGCGGTCCAACTTTGCCGCGCGCGTGCTGACTGGCGACAGCCTCGGCCTGCCCCAATTGCTGGCCCGCCTTGCGCCATGCGATGCGCTCGACAATCCTCCGGCCCTTGATCGACTGGATGTTGTTGATCTTCGTGTGCGCTTCGGCATTGGCGGCGGCGGTCAAGGCGTGCATCCCATCGACATCGAACCAAAATCGCTTGCATGCGGTGATTTGAGTCGTGCCCGTGGCATAAATGCAGACCGGACCATTGTGGCCGATAGTATTACTGTAGTTCACGCCGCGCATGACGACATCGAACATGGCGAAATTTGAATTCTCCGTAAGGCTCACGTGGGTGTGGGCAATGGTGCGGCCGGAACCGTGGATTGTGGTGCCGATAATCACGTCGTCGATGGGAGCAACTTCGTCGACCGGGCCGCCGGTTCCCAGACCTAGAACCGCGCCGCTGATGCGCACTTGAAAGTTCGGCGATGAAAAACGCGCGCGCGTTTCTTGCACGAGCTGCGGTGCTTGACGTGCCGTTTCCAGCCACAGCAGGCTATCGGAGATTTTGCCGGTTTCTTCACTTTTGGGCGGACTGCTCAGGGACTTTATCTGCTTGTCTAACGCTTCGAGTTTGGCTTGGACGGCCGCTTCCAAGTCGGCGTTTCCGACGCCGCCAACCACGGCCAGATATTGACCCAAACTGCCGCGAAGTTCGGCGAACCATTTTTGCTCGAGCCCCTCATGGCCCGCAGCCAGCTTGCCGTAGACATTCGAGAGTAATTTCGTATCGGGTTTGGGCTTGCGAATTTGCTCCTGATACTTGTCCCAACCCAGATACGCCTTCCAGCCAGCGGCCGAGTCCCCCGCAGTATTAAGCCGCTGTTCCAGAGACGCCGTCGCCGTTACCGCATGTGCCAGGGCATCGGCAGCATCGGCTTCGGTAATGGGATGGTATTGCACCCCCCCAACCATTGCCGGACCGACAACTTGACCCCACATTTGGGCATTTCCGCCAAGGGAAAGGATGAATGCGATCAGTCCCAATGCGACCCGAATGGATTTTCTCATCAGATAGCTCTTTCTGGTGGTTTGACAAAGGGTTGACGCAATATGCCCTATTTCAGGCATTTATAAAAACTACCCCTCTGCCCGTAACCTATCCACTGTGTTTATTCGTAAAAATCAAACTGTGCAACGTATTTTATCCATCTTAACGTGAATAGGATTGACCCACAACCTACCGACGGGACCATTTTGCAAGAAAACACGGGGGTGCGCGATGGAACTTGGCTTTTCCCCTTCCGGACTCGGGCTGCTGAACCTCACTCGGTTCCCCGACGCTACTCGTGGGCGAAATCATGAACCCTGTCCGAGAGCCAGATGTTGGAAATCTGCCTGTCCGGTTCGACGAGCTGGAAGTGGAAACGGGGCATGGTGCAGATATTGAGGCACTGGCAGCCGAAAGGGCCAGCAGCAGGCGCGCGCTGGGCGGCACCTAAACCACGGCGCCACTTCTCAACTCTACGCTTTGGGCGTCCGGCTGTTCCGCGTAATTGCAGTCGGGTCACTTCATGTACTTGGCTTTCAGACGGTCATACGCCGCCTTGACAGCGTTCCGCGTGACTTCCTTTGCGTTAGGAACCGACTCACCCAACTCTCGTTTTCGGTCTGCGGCTTGCCCCTGGTCGTTAATTGATTGCACCGCCTGGGAAATGTCCTCTCGCAGCGACTGGATATCAGCAACAACGAAACCTTCATCCGGGATGCACCCGATCGAGAATATCCAGCCCTTGCCGTTCGGGTGCTTTTCCCAAGCGTCTTTGTCCCAAATGCCTTCCGCTGTATAAAAGACCCGCTGCGCACGAGAAAGATCGGCAGTCGTTTCAACGAAAACTTCGATTGGTGGAAGATACAGATTGTCGGCGCGACGGGACAGATCGATCATATCGTCGCGCAAAGTGGTCAAGTCAGTGTCACCACGAAAGCAGGGGCATATTGCAGACCAGTCTGCGGTTGCGATGCCCGTTTTTAGCGACTGGCGCAGCCTCGCGGTGTTGCCAATGTAACGCATCGCCTGGGGGCTGATTTGGAGTTCTCTTGAGAACACAAACGCAGGCCGTTCGCCCAAGCGCGAAAGCAATCCCTGCGCGGCTGCCTTGAGGGACTCTCGCAACCGCTGGTCCGCTTCTCCTTCTACTCGATCCCTTTGTTCCTGCTCTTCCTTTTCTCGCTTATCGTGCTGAGTTCTTCTGGCTGCCTCATCCGCCTTGCGCTGGCTCTCCTCGGTGGCCCGTCGTTCCTGCTCTTCCTTTTCTTGTTTATCTCGCTGAGCCGCTATGGCTGCCTCTTCCGCCTCGCGCTGGCTCCGCAACTCTTCGGTGCCACGGAGATCGACCTCGCAGTCGACGAGATGAAGCTTGCCGAATGAAAGGCCGCGACAGGTGCCTCGTATCACTGCGCCTAGCCTTGGTTTGAGATTCGCGACCGCGCTCGCTTGCCCTTTGTCGAATGAACATTCGAAATATGCAGACCAGCCCCAATCAGTCAAATAGATGCCTTCGAGTGGCCCTTTGCGAATCCCACCGACACGAATCACAAGCTCCACTGTCTTGCCCTTGAACTTCTGATCGGCTGCAACTTCATTCGTTTGGTAGGCCTCGCATAGGCTGGTTATGTTGGTCTTCAGAGCACTGGAATTGGAACTCGACTCATGCTGGGTTAAGCCACCCTTACTGAATGTGCCGACGATTCCGGCTAGTGCCAGAAGCGCGACGACGCCAGCGGCCGCATAAATCATCTCGGGCTTGGGCTTCCTTTTCACCGGGAGCTGGTGCGCGGCTGCGGGCTGCGCCGGCGACGCGACTGGACCGAGAAGAAAATCCAGCGCGCCGCCGAGTTCCGCGCCTGGCACGGGCGCGCTCCAAGGAGATGGGGGCGAGGCTTCCTGCACCGGCAGTTGCGGCAGGCGAAATCGCTTTGTGCAGCGGGGGCAAGCCGCGGGCTGGCCTGCTTGCAACGGCGGAAACCGGACGTGGCCGCCGCAGTGCGGGCAGGCCACCTCCATTGCGGGGTTGGCGGACGGATTCGGGACTGTCGGGAGTGTTGGCCGTGGCTTTCGCGCGGGCAGCGGCGGGGGTTC
>JANXOJ010000725.1 GCA_025353625.1 Planctomycetota bacterium
CGACGCTGCTGCCGCCGATATTCAGCGCGCCGCCGGTGGTAGCGTCGAGCGTTAGGGAGTTGATCGTATAGCGCCCCGCAGCGACGGCCGTGGTTACGCCCGTGGTCAATAGGACGTTGTCCGTGGCGCTGAGCAAGAGAACGTTCGTGTCGCCGTCCGTGGCAAAGTTCAAGGGACGGATGCCGTTGGCGCCGTAGGTGGCGAAGCCGATGCCGTTGCCGGTGGCCGATGTGTCGGCCACCGCGTAGGGATAGACGAGCATGTTCGAGCCGGACGTGGCAAGCTGGCCGATCACCTGTCCATTCGTGGCCACGACGCCGGAGGTGGCACCGCCGGCGGACATCGTCGCGGAACCATCCGTATTTGCGGCAAGTTGACCGAGCTGCGTGCCGCGGAACAGGACCGATGCCTGATTGGCGTGCGAGAAGAGCGTTGCATTCGTGCTGTTGACACTCGCCGCCACCGAACCGCCAGCACTGGCGTCCAAGGTAAAGATAGCAAAGCCGTTTCCATTATTGCCCGCGTTGAAATTGTTGCCCGCCGTGGTAATCGACTCGGTGGCCACCGTTCCTGCACTGCTGCTCTTGATGAGCAACTCACCGCCATTGATGATGAAACCGCGACCGCCGAGGCGGTTGCTGACCACGCCTCCCGATGCCGGCGTATTGTCCAAGATCAAAGTCGAATTCAGGTTAATGACATCGGGTGGGGTTGCCACGACCTGTGCATAGCTACCCTTATAGGTCACGCTGCCGCCAAAAATCTGCAAGGCACCGCTGTTGCTGGTGACGCCGTTGAGCACGAGTGCATTGGCACCCACTTTGCTAATGGTCTGATTGGCGACGCCAAACGATCCGCTCAACGTTATCGAGCCGGCGGTCGAAGCCGGGTCGTAACTGCTGCTGCCAATGCTCGTGCCACCGGCTAGGATGATGTTGCCCGCATAACTGGCGGCCGTGCTGCTCGAGTTGATGAGGGCACCCAAGGTGTTGCTGTTCGGGAAGCCAGTCAAACCGGCACCGTTGAGCGTCAGAACCTTGCCGACCGTGAGGGCTTGGCCGTTAAGGTCGATCGTCGCACCGGAGGTGACGGCCACGCCGTTGGTCGTGCTGGAGCCCAGCGCGCCGCTGTTGCCCAAAGCGAGAATACCCGCCGCGACGGTCAATGAGCCGCTGAACGAGTTGACGCCCGCCAAGGTGAGCGTATCGGGACCATTCTTGGTCCACGCTTGGCCGGCGACACCGTCCCCGACGGTGCCGTTGATGGAGATGTCGCCGTAGCCGCCGATCGATGGGTTCTTGGCGATAATTGCCGCGCCAATCAGGACCGTGCTACCTGCGGCCATGCTTGCCGCCGACGGGCTGCTGTTCCAGAGACCGCCCGAAAGAGCGATGTTTGGTCCTCCGCCGTTGATCGTAACACTGCCGGCCACATTTAATGTGCCGTAGAGATCGAGCGAAGCACCCGTGGCACCGACCGTGTCGCCAATCGTTGTCAGGCCGGTCGTCAAGCCTGCCGAGGTGGCCAGTTGGACGGTGCCGTTCTTGACGGCCAATGGCCCGGTGAACGCGCCGCCGGGGCCGCCGAGGATGAGCGTGCCGGAGCCGGTTTTGGTGAGGCCGTTGCCGCTATCGGAGACGCCGCCCAAAAGTGCCAGGACGCCGGTCCCCGGAGCGACGGTCGCACTGCTGCCCACGGTGGTGACGCCGAGCGTTCCAATGAAGCCGGCACCGCCAAGGTTGTTGGTAGTCAGCGTCGAGCCGTTGCTCATCGAAATCGACTGGACGAGCGTATTGAATTCCGATGCTCCAGCGTCGAGTGTTGCGGAAGAGGTCGTTGAAACGATCACCGCATTATTGATCTGTGCTGCGTTTAGATAATTGTTGGCAGCCGATGGCATGGCGGTGCTGTAGTAGAGCGAGCTTGCTCCGATGGGCTGCCAGCCGGTGCCGGTCATGCCGTTAGCGAACGTGTCGGGACCGGCGTAGACCACTTGGATACCCGAGCCGCCGGCTCCATTCTGGTGACGGTAAATCACTTGGTGCAAACCGGCAGTCAAATTGACCGAACCGTTAGTGTAGGCTGTGGCACCGCCCAGATAACCGCCCGTAGTGCCGTTATTGTCGCGTAGGTGAACCGGGGCACCATCGATGGTAACCTCAACTGCGTCGTCGCCATTGACGCCGAAGTTGTAGGCACCGCTGCCGGAAATATTGAGCAATCCCGAGTAGACCTCGATATCCTGGATGGGCTGCGTGCCGTTGCTGTTCATGATTCCGACCGGGTGGTTCACGATCAGGTTGTCGCTGCCCGGCATACCGCCCACGACCGCGCCGGGGCCGATCCCGTAGGCCCCCGCATTATTGAGGGCTGGCGAAGCGGCAAAGCTATTGAAGCGAGCCGTCAAGCCACCCTGGGTATAGCCGGCACTGCTCAGCGTGCCGGGCAGCACCGTTAGGTTCAGCGTCGCCCCGTTATTGAGCGTCACGTTGCCGGTTCCCAAAGGTGTGGACGTGGCGTTTGCCGTTCCAGCAATACCGCCGGAGGTGCTAATGTTCAAGCCGGTTGTGAAGGCATTGCTGCCGCCGAAGACCAAGAGGCCGCCACCGCTGTTTGTGGGCCGGTTGGCGTCATTGAAGCCGCCTGGAAGGATCAAGGTTGTGCCGGTGCCAACATTGAAGGGGATCGGGGCAGCGGCACCGGTCAGACCGGCACTCGCGCCGGTAAAGGCCAGTTTATAATTATTACCGCCGCTGATTGCAAGAGTCGTCGTGGCCGATTCGCTCAACGTACCCAAAGTGAAGAGGTTGCCCGTGGTGCTGGCGGCACCCGCGTTATTGATGTCGATGAACGCACTTGCCGAAGCAGGATTGACGGTCACGTTGTTGTTGTAGAAGCCGCCGACGTTATTGCGCAACTGGAGTTGGCCGCCGTTCAGGGTCACGGCACCGCTGCCGAAGGGCAAGGCACCTTGGCCTTGCAATTGCCCTGCCGTCACCGTGACTCCGCCCGTAAAGGTATTGCCACTGGACGCCAAGACCAACGTGCCGAGGCCCGACTTCTGGATGCTCGACCCGACGCCGCCTACGATGCCGCCCAATGTTGCGGTCATTTGCGGAATGGTGACGGTGATATTTGAATTTCCACCGGCGGGCAGCGTTACGCTGCCGTTGAGGGCCAAGTTATTAACGCCGTTAAAAGTAAAGTTGCCAACGACGACCACCGGATTGATGACGGCATTTGCGGCCGCACTCGACAGAATCGACGAGCTATCACCGATCGTCAAAGTGCCGCGGCCCAAGGGGCCGCTGACGATCGGATTGCCCGCCAACACCGCCGGCGTGCTGCTGGCACCTACGATGAGTCCGCCGGTTGCCGGGGTGGTAACGCCGCCGGTGAAGAGGCTTTGACCGCTAAGCTGCAGGTTGCCGCCGCCGGTCCACGTCAGGCTGCCGGTGTTCTGAATGACGCCGGAGATATTCAAGGTTGCCTGCAACGGTGCAATCGCAACGCCGTTGACGGTAATTGGATTGACCGTTGGCGTGAAGGCCGAGAAGTTTGCAAAGTCGAGAACGCTCGAGATCGTCGTAGTGGTACCGACGTTGTTCGAGCTGGCGACCAAACCTCCAATGGCCGGAACGGTGAGCGTTCCACCGCTAACGGTCGGGTTGGTTATGCTGCCGTTGTTGTTGATCGTCAAGCTTGTGAGCGACTGCGTCGTGGCGGCCAAAGTTAGCGAGGCTCCGCCGTTGAGCGTGACTGCCTGCGGAACGATTACGCCGCCCAGGGTCTGCGTCAGGCCGGCGTTGCCGCCGGTGGCCAACGAGCCGTTGATGGTAATTCCGCCTGCCGGCAGTGTACCGCTGGCACCTAGGACGAGCATGCCGGAGTTGATTA
>JANXOJ010000052.1 GCA_025353625.1 Planctomycetota bacterium
TGAGGATGGTGAATCAACTCCACCATTAGAGACGAAAACCCTCCCGGGCGCAAATCTACCTATCTTGCTATGCCTACCCAGAGTGCGCGTTTGCCCTGCCCCGAATACCCCTATCACCGCGAGAAGATTCGACGGGCCTTCTATCTTGGGATGTACCCTGTGACGCGCGGACAATTCCGGGAGTTTATCAAGAAAACCGGCTACAAGACGTCTGCCGAGAAGGAGGACTCCTTTGGTGAGACGGGTGCGCCGGATTGGAGCAACCCGAAAGCACCCCACTACTTTGAATGGCACAAGGACTGGTCGTGGCGCAAGACGGGCTTCCCGCAGACCGACGACCATCCGGTCATCAACGTGAGTTGGAAGGACGCCGTGGCTTTTTGCCACTGGCTGAGCCGAAAGGAGAAGAAGACGTACCGTTTGCCGACCGAGGCAGAATGGGAATACGCCTGCCGGGCGGGCACGACGACCCGCTACTCGTTTGGCGACACTCAAGAACGATTGGCCGAGTTTGCCAACGTCGCCGACGCCGCAGCCAAGAAGGAAAGGCCGGACTTTTACTTCACGATCAAGGCGAACGATGGCTTTGTGTTCACCTCGCCGGTAGGCCATTATCGCCCGAACGCCTTCGGGCTTTTCGACATGCACGGAAATGTCTCGCAATGGTGCGCCGATGTGTTTGAAAACGACTACTATGAACGCTCGCCGGAAACCGATCCGCCCGGACCATTTGACGATACCGGATTTGAATCGCGAAGTGCTCGCGGTGGCACCTGGGCAAGTGGCGCGTGGGCTTGTCGATCCTCAATACGCATCTCCAAAGACCCCGATGATCGCGAAAGCTGGCTGGGCTTCCGGGTTGCACGAGAGCGATAGATCAAGGCGCGTGGCGACCGATTCCCATTTGCCGCATTGAGACGCAAGGAATGTGATCGTTACGTAGCGATTCTTGTGACGGATCGCGCAAAGTAGTTTACGCAGCGATGACTTCCATGGCTCGCCGAGGAACGGTCACATCCATGGGAAGCGTACTTTTCACCTGGGAACTCGGCGGCGGGTTGGGTGAATAAAAGGCGGCAGGAACCGTTTACCTTGTTTGTCTACTTCACAATGGCACCAACTCGAACTTATAATCCGTTTAAGCGCTCGCTTTTGATCCTCCTCGGACTCGTGGTGATAGCAACGGTATGTACTCCGACAGCCTATAATCTTGTCTCCGGCTACCGAATCGCGAGACGACATGCACATCTGGTAACGCTTGAATTAGCACTCGCGAATTATCGTGAGAAACACGGTGCTTTTCCCCCGGCAGTTGTTCCAACGAATCCCGTTGACGCAGAACACAGTTGGCGAGTCTTATTGCTCCCATATCTTGAACATGGCGAGATTCTGAAGCGCTATCACCTTGATGAGCCGTGGAATGGGGCTAGGAATAGATTGTTATTGCCGGAAATACCAGCCACTTACCAATTTCCGGGACTGGAGCACTCAGGCAGTCAAGTGACAAACTATGTTATGCTCACTGGTCGTGCTCGCACATCCGAAGGCGATGACATTGCGGCTTTAGTGCCTTCAACGGATCGGCTGCTCCCAAAGATACTCGTGGTCGAACTTCCGGTAGCGCACCCGCACGCGCAAGTCCACGGGGCCAGTCGCATCCCTGGGTACGTCGAGGAGGTAGTGAACTACCTGGCCGGAACCGGGAGGAATCTGGTGGTCGTACAACGGCGT
>JANXOJ010000055.1 GCA_025353625.1 Planctomycetota bacterium
CGAAGTAGCGTCGGTAATATTCAGGTCGATTGGTGGGTCTTCGCGTTGGCTGCCATGGCGTCCGGACGCTCGACACTACCCTACGCGCCGCACCTTTGAGGATTGCTTACGTGCTATTGAGTATGACCGGTTTCGGCGAAGCGCACTCCCTGCAAGACGGCTTGGCCGTCGCCGTGGAGGTCCGCGCCATCAATAGCCGGTTCTTCAAACTCAGCGTGCGAGCTTCCGAAGGCTATGCTTCGCTGGAACCAAATATCGAGGAACTTGCCCGGCAGAGCATTCGCCGTGGTACGGTACAGGTCAATCTGCGGGTCGATCGCGTGAAGACGGCTCAAGATTTCAAAATCAATTCCGAAGTGCTTGCCGGATACCGCACGCAACTTCAGGCCATGTATCGGCAATGGAATGAGACCGCGTCGGTGTCTTTGGAAGCGCTGCTACCGCTGCCGGGCGTGGTGAACGATGAGACGACGCCGCTAATGAATCCGGAAGAAGAGTGGCCGCCGATTCGTCGTGCGCTGGAAGCCGCCCTCAAGAATCTCGAACAGATGCGCGTTAAAGAAGGCCGAGCGATGGCCGACGATCTGGCGGTAAATCTTCGCGTGATTGCCGCCGGGCTTGCCGCCATTGAGGTCCGCTCGCCGCTCGTGCTCGATGCATATCGGACGCGACTGGAAGATCGGCTCAAGAAGGTCTTGGCAGAGTATCAGGTAACGCTCGATCCGGCCGACGTAATCCGCGAAGTGACTTTATTCGCGGATCGCGGCGACATTTCCGAGGAAATTGTGCGCCTGAAGAGCCACCTCGAACAGTTCGATTCCATCATGGCTTTGCCGGAAAGTTCCGGTCGAAAGCTGGAATTCCTCACGCAGGAATTGTTCCGCGAGGCGAACACGATCGGCTCGAAGGCCAGCGATGTCGAGATTGCCAAGCAGGTTATTGAAATCAAGACGGCCATCGAACGGATTCGCGAGCAGATACAGAATATCGAATGATGAAGGGCCACAGCAGCGGGCGAGTCGTGGTAATTTCAGGACCGTCGGGGGTCGGCAAAACGACGCTCGTAAGGCGGCTCTTTGAACGATGCCGCGTGCCGCTGGTGCGCAGCATTTCGGTCACGACGAGGCCGCCGCGCGGCGACGAAGCGGACGGAGTGGACTACCATTTTCTAACTCCGCAACAATTTGAAAGCCTTCGCGACGATGGCGGATTTCTGGAATGTTTTGAGGTCTTCGGACGTGGATATTGGTACGGCACGCCTTGGAGCGAAGTGCAAACGGCTCTGCAATCGGGCAAGTGCGTCGTCTTGAATATCGACGTCCACGGCGCGGCAGCCGTCATGGAGGAGTACGACGATGCGATTACGGTATTCGTGCGAACGGAGTCGATCGACGAATTGCGACGCCGATTGGAACTGCGCGGCACCGATCCGCCGGCTGAGATCGACAAGCGATTGGAACGAGCGGAATATGAATTGAGCATGGCCCATCGATATCGATACCAAGTCGTCAACGACGACTTGGATCGGGCCGTGGATGAATTGTGTACCTTTTTAACCAAGCAGTGGGAGATCGATAATAATGATTGACGAACTACGCGAAGAGGCCATCGTGAACAAGGTCGGCGGCCGATTCAAGCTTTCCACGCTGATCCAGAAGCGGCTCGTGGCGTTGAATGCCGGTGCTCGCCCCCTGGTCACCGCCAAGACCGAGAATAAAATGGAAACGGTGATTCAGGAAATCTTGCAGGACAAGATTTTCCTCGACGCCACGATGAACGTGCAGTTAACCGGAGACGTGCCCGCCAATCTGGGTGATGTCGATTTCCGCACGCTGTAAATTGGAGCCGGGCATGAAGGGCCGTGAAGTGTTGATTGCCGTCACCGGGGGCATTGCTGCCTACAAAGCGGCCGCGCTCGTGAGTCAGTTGGCGCAAGCCGGGGCCTGCGTATCGGTCGTCATGACTCGTTCGGCGACCAAGCTAGTGGGTCCAAAAACGTTTGAGGCCCTCACCGGTCGCCCGGTGGGAACGGCGGGCTTCGGACCCGGAGCGCATCCGCATATCGATGTCGCTCGCAAGGCCGAGGTTCTCTGCGTTGTCCCCGCCACGGCCAATATTATCGCCAAGGCCGCTTTGGGGTTGGCCGATGACTTGGTGAGTACGGTCGTACTTGCTTTCGATGGACCGGTAATCTTTGCCCCGGCGATGAACTTGCAGATGTGGTCCAAGCCGCCCGTGCAACGGAATATCGCGCAACTGCGCGCCGATGGCATCGTCGTGATCGAGCCCGGCTCGGGGTATCAAAGTTGCGGCGAAATCGGCACCGGCCGAATGGCCGAGCCCGCAGCGATTTTTGACGCGATTGCGAAGCAACTCGCCGCCATACCTTACGCGGGTTGAACGGTTTCCTCATGTCGCGCATTCTCATCACTTCCGGTCCCACGCATCAGTATCTCGATCCCGTGCGCTACATCTCAAACGGCTCCAGCGGCCGCATGGGAAAGGCCCTGGCCGAAGCCGCTTTGGCGGCCGGTTATGAAGTCGTGATCGTTAGCGGGCCGGTCGAGGTCCGCTATCCCAAGGCGGCCCAAGTGATCTCGGTCGTCTCCACCGAAGAAATGCTCGATGCGTGCGTAGCCCACTTTTCCCGCTGCGACGGTCTGATAGCTGCCGCGGCACCCTGCGATTACCGGCCCAAGGCGGTCGCTTCGCAAAAAATCCGCAAGACGGGCGGCACCTTGGAACTGCATTTGATCGAAACGCCCGACATTGTTGCCGAACTGGGCCCCCTCCGAACGAAGCAATGGATGGTTGCTTTTGCCCTAGAAACCGAAGACCTCCGCATGCGGGCCATGCAGAAGCTGGAACGCAAAAAGTGCGACTGGATCGTCGTGAACGGCCCCCATTCGATGCACTCCGCGACAACGCAAGTCGAGGTCATCGACGCCGGAGGGCAGGTTGTCGTCCAAGCACAGGGATCCAAGAAACGCGTGGCAACGATCCTGATTCGGGCCATCGACCGGCGGTTTTCCAAAAACAGTTGACAATCGCTCCGTGCGCTCGCATACTAAGCGTTGCCTGACCGATCCACACTATATTTCATGCAGTTGGAAAGGCTTCTTTTAACTGGATGATCTCGTTTAACCTGGAGAACTCTATCATGCAACGACGTGCTTTCTTGCTTTCCACCGGTGCGGCCCTGGGGCTTTCGGCTTTTGCCGCCCCTTGGGTCCATGCGGCCGCCAAACGACAAAAGATACTTTACTTTACCCGTAGTGCGGGCTTTGAACACAGCGGAATCAAACGCAAAGGCAGCGAACTTTCGTTCACCGAAAAGTTGTTGACCGCATGGGGGACGAAGCAGGGCTTCGACGTCCATTGCACCAAGGATGGCCGCGTGTTCGATGACAGCCTCGACGGCTTCGATGCGATTGCCTTTTATACCTCGGGCGTCCTCACCGAGGAGGACAAGCCCGGCAAACCGGTCAACGGCGCGGATACCAAGCCGATGTCGGTCGATGGCAAGAAGCATTTTCTGGAGGCGATTGCCGCCGGCAAGGGCTTCATCGGCTTCCATTCCGCGAGCGACACGTTCCATTCGGTGGGCGACCGCTTGCAGGCCCAAACGGAGGTCGATCCCTATATTGCCATGCTGGGCGGCGAATTCATTCACCACGGAGCCCAGCAAAAATCCACGCTTTCCGTTGCCTCGCCCAAATTTCCCGGTCTGACCGGAATTGCGTCGTCACTCTCCTTTCAGGAGGAATGGTACGCACTTAAAAACTTCGCCAAGGACTTGCATGTGATTCTAGCAATGGAAACGGCCGGCATGCAGGGCGAGTTTTATCAAAGACCATCCTATCCGAACACCTGGGCGCGGATGCACAACAAGGGCCGCGTCTACTTCACGGCATTGGGCCACCGCGAGGATGTCTGGACGAATCCGGACGTCGAGAAGATTATGCTCGGCGGGCTTTCGTGGGTTCTCGGCAATAGCACCGCCGACCTGACGCAAAACATCGATACGGCCACGCCCCACGCAGGCCAACTTCCGAAGATCAACCCCAAGACGCCCGCGAAACCGGCGGACAAAAAGGCAAAGAAGCAGTAGCGTACCGAACTATCTTCGTAGGACGGACGTCCGAGTCCGTCCTACGGGGATTGATTGATGCGGCAACGCCAACTATGTCGCTGGCTGCTTTTTCGGCGGCCTTTTTTTCGTCGATACCGCTGGGGTATCGGCTTGTGTCTGCATCTTGCGAAGTTCGGTGAGCTCCGTCTCCAGACGATGCCGCAAAGGGCTTTCGGGTCGAAGCTCTTCCAGCAAGGCATCCGCTCGGGCAAAGACATCCTCGCTGACCGCTTGGTCGCGAAAGAGACTTCGCCAGGATCGGGCTATTTCATTTTCAGTAAGCAATCTTCACCTCGAAGCGGGGCTACGTGACGCCAGCGACTGGTTGCCCTCCGGATTGCAGTCGCCGGGAACCGAATCTGGGAGTTGCATCGTTTCAAGCTCCTCCGACAGTACCTCTATAGTGTACCGAATTTGCTCGGCCGTGTGAAGCGAAGTGATAAAGAATCTCAGCCGGGAGGCACTTTCTTCGACCGCCGGATGCACGATCGGCTGAACATTGACCCCCCGAGCGAACATGGCACGCGATAACCGCATGCACATCATCGAATTCCCGACAATAACCGGCACGACGCCCGTATTTTGGGCTAATCCGGTATTCATGCCCCGTTCCTTGGCTAGTTCCAGGAAAAGCCGGGCGTTTTCGCGGAGTCGAGCCACCCGCTCGGGTTGGGTTTCCATGATTTTGATGGAGGCCAATGCCGCTCCGGCAGCCGCTGCCGGCAGGCCAACACTGAAAACAAACCCCGGCGCGGTGTATTTCAGGTAGTCAATCAGGGCCTGCGCGCCGGCGATGTAACCGCCGCAACTGCCCAACGCCTTGCTCATGGTGCCCATCCAAATATCGACGTCGTTGGGATTCGTGCCGAAATGCTCGCCGATGCCGCGTCCGTGACTGCCCAGCACGCCAATCGAATGGGCTTCGTCGATCATCAGCATCGCCTTGTGACGCTTTTTTAACTCGATAAAGCGTGGCAGGTCGGGGAAGTCTCCGTCCATGCTGTAGACACCTTCGATTACCAGCAGCACGCGACGGTACTCGCAACGAAATTGTTCCAGCAGTCGGTCGGCAACCTGCCAATCGTTGTGCGTGAAGGGACGACGACGAGCACCCGAGAGGATCGCCCCTTGGACGATGCTGTTGTGGGCTAGGGAATCTTGCAGCACGAGATCACCGGGGCCAACGAGATGCCCGATCACCGATTCGTTCGTGGAATGGCCACCGACGAAGGTCAAAGCGGCCTCTGCCCCAATGAACTTTGCAATCGCACGTTCCAGTTCGCCGTGGATCACCTTTTCGCCGGAAGCGACGCGGCTTGCCGAGACGCTGGTGCCATAGCGATCGACGGCGGCCTTTGCAGCCGCCGAGACGACCGGATCTCCGGACGTGCCGACGTAATTGTAGCTGGCAAAATTGATCAACTCGCGACCGTCGATCGTGGTCCGATCGTTCGTGATCCCCTCGTGAACGCCGAAGTAGGGATTTCCAATTCCGGTATGTTCGAGAAATTCGAGTCGCTGTTTCAACTGCCGATATTCGGGGAAGCAGTCGAAACGGTAGGCTTCCTCGGGAATTTCAGGCGCGGTCGGTCGGTCGGCAGGGGCGGTGCTGTCGCGCGGTTCCGAGCCCAAGTATTTTTCGACGGCGGCAATAACCTGCCTCGTCGTTTCCACCTCGATGAGGATTTCTTGCGGGAAGCGTCCACCGAAGCGTTCTTCGAGCGTCGCTAAGATTTCCATCCGTTCCAGCGAGTCCATGCCCGACTCGGCGATGGGCGAATCGAGCGTCATGCCGTTGGCACGCTCCTTGGCGACGCGTTGAATTTCCTCAACGACAATCTGGGCGGACTTCTTCTTGGAGGCCGGCTTGGGGCGGGACGTCGATTGCGCGGCCGCATCTGCGGAACGTGGTTCGGCAGCGGCGGCATGACCGTTGTCGCTTTCCAGCCGATGAGCCGGAGCAATGTGCCGATCTCGATCCACGGAGCTTCGATCCACGGAGCCTCGGGCCATCAGGGTGTCGCCCTCGGTGATATCTTCCGCCCATTCGCCATTCGACGCGGCGAAATCCGATAACGAAGGGCCGGTGTAGGTCGGTGCGGTAGCGTCGCTTGCTGCTTCTTCGGCATCGCCTGCATGCCACTGGCCGACGACATCGAGCGTGCCGGCCAAATAGCCCAAGCGGCAGGCATGGCGTTGAATTTTTCCGCTGGAAGTCTTGGGCACGCTGCCGGCGCGGAGCAGCACGATTGCATCGACCGTGAGGTCGTGCCCACCGGACACGGCACGCCGAATTGCATCAAAAACGTCGACGAAATTGCCGTGTTTGTGGCGTTCTACTTCAAAAACGATGACGAGTTGCTCGCGGCCGCCTTTCTCGACGGTAAACGCCGCACCGCTATCGACGCGGAGACGCGGATGCGACCGCTGTGCCGTTAGCTCTACATCCTGCGGATAGTGGTTCACGCCGCGAAGTATGATCAAGTCTTTGAGTCGGCCAGTGACATATAACTCGCCTTGGTACAGGAATCCCAAGTCGCCGGTACGCAGGAAGGGACCGTCGCCCGAGTCCTTGAGAAAGGCATGAAACACCGTTTCGGTGACATCGGGCCGATTCCAATAACCTTGGGCCATGCTCGGCCCGCTGGCCCAAATT
>JANXOJ010000101.1 GCA_025353625.1 Planctomycetota bacterium
CCGACAAAGGCCGATAACTACGGCATCATTGCGAAGAGCGGCTCGGTCTACGGCACCGCCGGCGTCAGCGTTACGGCCCCCACGCCAACCCCAACGCCCAATCCCACGCCCACGCCGACGCCGTTGCCCAACGGTTTCCAGGATGCCGCCTTGGGCAATCTCGTGCAAAGTCTCTTTGCCGACGGCTCGATTGGCCGGGCCGATATGATCCAGATTCTGACGAGCGTCGGCGCAGGCGGGGCGGTCAGCACGGCAGACTTTGCCGATCTGAAAACGCTGTTGAGCAATGCGTCAAAGTATAACATGCCGAGCTACGTTCAGGTTCTCGGCGGCGATGTCGTCAACGGCAATGCGGCCAACGCCGCGTTCCAAGGCACAACGCTGGGCAACCTGAAGGCCGGCAGTTCCACCGCGCAGCTCAATAACTTGATCGGCAAGTGGTTCCTCGGCACCGACCATCCGAGCACGACCAGTTCCTCGCTGGGATATAAGCAGGCCGCCGGCTCGCTCTTCCCCGTCGCACCTTCGCACAACGACGAATTTCAGGGCATGTTGGGCGACTGCTACTTTATTTCGTCGCTGGGCACCATCGCCGACCGCAACCCGACGGCCATCCAGAACATGTTCATCAATAATGGCGACGGCACCTACACGGTTCGCTTTTATGGCGGCAACTACGGCGCGTTCTATTCCAGCGATGGGGGCGTCAGCGACGGCTTCAGCAGCAACGCCGGTGTGGCCGATTATGTGACGGTCGATAGCATGTTGGCTTGCTCGTCCAGCGGATCGCTTGCCTATGCCAACTACGGCACCAACGTCAGCAGCACTTCCGCCGCACTCTGGATTCCGCTCGCCGAGAAGGCCTATGCCCAGTGGAACGAGACCGGCATGGAAGGACGCGACGGCAAGAACGCCTTCGCTTCCATCGAAGGCGGTTGGATGGCCACCGTCGATGCCCAGGTGCTGGGGTACAACGCCGTCGATTACTCGATCACCACCTCGACCAAGGCGAAGATGACTGCCGCACTTTCGTCGGGCAAGGCCGTGACGATCGGCACGAACGGCGCCAACAGCCTGCCCTATGGTTTGTACGGCTCCCACGCCTACGCCGTAACCGCTTACAACGCGACGAGCGACACCTTTACGCTCTACAACCCGTGGGGCTTCTCGCAGCCGCAGCAGTTGACGTGGACCCAAATCCAGGCTACTTGCAGCGCCTTTGTCGTGGCCAATCCGGCAGGTTCCGTGGCCATTGCCGGCGCAAACCTACACTCCGGCGTGAAGGCGGAAGGCGTCGGCGACGCAGCCGCAAGTTCCGCAGCGGCGAGCAGCGATTCATCGTCCGGTGAGACCGGCTCCACTCTTACGATTGCTGCGATGGCCGGCGATGCGCCGATCGTCGGCGACGCGGTGCCTCACGGCAACAACGGCGAGTCCGGTGAGGCCCCTGCCAGCGCGGCAACGATACGCATTCAGTCGTCGAGCGACCGACCCTCCGCGGCGCACGGCATCCACCGCCTCTCGGCATCGGGCGTCGATGCGATCTTGGCGAGCGAAGATGTCGGCTACTACTTCGGCGGAAAATTTGCGTAGAAAGTACACCCAGCGTAAAACGATCCGAGAGCCAAAAACCAACAGTTTGGCGACCCCGTTCGCCAACGGCTCTCGGATCGGAAATCAACCTACTCATCTCGCTCTGTGGGATGAGTATGCTGCTACGTCACCACGGCCAATATCTCGTCCTCGCTCATAATGAGCAAATCCTGGCCGTTGATCTCCACCTCCGCGCCGGCCCATTGGGCGAAGAGTACGCGATCTCCTTCGCTGACTTGATGCTCGACCCGGCGGCCGGAGGGCAGGAGCCGCCCATCGCCCACCGAGAGCACGCGCCCTTGCTGCGGTTTCGCTTGGGCGGCGTCCGGCAGCACGATCCCGCCTGCGGTTATCGCCTCGGCTTCCAGCCGTTTGACAACCACTTTGTCGTCCAGGGGTACTACCTTCATATTCGCTCAACTCCCGAGGAGCGGCAAAGGGGACGTCGGCCCCGCTTCGCCCTTGATGTAGGATGAGAACCCAGCCGTTAAACGGCTACGGCACGAAATTCGTTCGCCGTGAATCGGCTCGCGACCGGTTTCCCAATCCCACATTCTCGCATTCCGCTGCCTTCGCTACAAGCGTGGTTAGCCAGGCAAAGCGCGTCTTTATGGTAGTTGGTTCCCGTCCAAGAATAACGTGTGGTGCGGGGTGGCCCGAAAGGGTCGTCCCTACTGCGATAACCGGTGGTCTATTTGTGGGGCCGTTTCAGATTGGACTGGACGCACCGTTTGGACGAAATGAAGCGTAATTTGCGAAAACCTATTGCTATTCCAGAAATTTTCGTGGACAAATTGGTTGAGGTGTGAGAAAATGCCCGCAGACTCATGCTTTTCTCGTTCTGGCGGGCAGGGTGGCCGGACGTTCCCAAGAATTGGAATTCCGATGGCAAGTTCAAAACCGCCGCGAATCGTAGTAAACGCCGTCCCGATTCTGGACCGGCAGGCTCGCTCTCTTTTCCCGCCACCGGCAACTTCCGTTTGGAAAGGCGTGAACGTCTCTGGTCGCGTTGGGTTGCTTTGTCGCTGCGTTATCCTTGGGTGGGTCTGCGCTGCACTGGAAACCGCCCTATTGGGTTGTTGTAGTA
Organism: Planctomycetota bacterium; assembly: GCA_025353625.1. Lineage (GTDB taxonomy): Bacteria > Planctomycetota > Planctomycetia > Pirellulales > Thermoguttaceae > JANXQG01. Next base: position 2,681 of record JANXOJ010000101.1, read on the forward strand.
TTTTGCAGGCCAGCAATATCCCGATTGTCATCGAAACGGTGACCGTCGGCGATCCGGGCAATAAGGCCGATTACAACGGATATGGGACGGTGTCGGAAAGCTACCAGATGGGTAAGTACGACGTGACCACATCCCAGTTCACGGCCTTCCTCAACTCCGTGGCCAAGTCGGCCGATCCGTACGGGCTTTACAATCCAAAAATGGCTACCGACTTTCCGACGGTCGGTATCACCCGCACGAGCGGCTCGGCCGGTTTTAGCTACGCGGTGAAGGGCAACGGCAACGTCCCGGTCTTCGATGTATCGTGGGGCGATTCCGTGCGGTTCGTCAATTGGCTGCAAAACGGCCAGCCGACCGGCGCGGAAGGACCAGCCACGACGGAAGCCGGTTCGTACACGCTCACCGGCACGAGCGATGCTTCACTCTTGGCCGTGACTCGCACTCCGGGGGCAACGTGGGTACTGCCGACGCGGGACTATTGGTATAAAGCTGCCTACTATAAAACCGGCGGCACGAACGCCGGGTATTGGGCCTATCCGACGCAAAGCGATACCCAACCGAGCAATCTGCTTTCGTCCACGGGCACGAACAATGCAAACTACGCGGACATTAATCAAGGCGGGTTCACGGACCATGTCAATTTTTTAACTCCCGTCGGTGCGTTTGCCGCTTCTCCCGGCCCTTATGGCACATTCGACCAAGGTGGTGATATAACTCAATGGAATGAGACATTGGTAACCGCGAGCGCGCGAAGCGTTTATGGCGGATCATTTACCGACATTTTCACGGGACTTTACTCGGCAAGCATCAACGGTTCTAATCCGTCGCTGGAAGGTGCGGAATGCGGTTTTCGCGTCGCAGTTGTTCCGGAACCCAATACAATCACATTGCTGCTCGTTGCGGCATCCTCGGTAATCGCATGTCGGTCGCGCATTGGTTGCATGAAAATATAGGAGTGAATTAAGGTTCATCCGTCTCAAGAATGCGCCGGGGATTTTCAAGGCATAAGTCCGGAGTCCAATTGTAA
>JANXOJ010000110.1 GCA_025353625.1 Planctomycetota bacterium
GTGAAGTACGAAGAGGTCTACACGAAGGATTACGTGAGCGTGGCGGAGTGCCGCCGATCGCTGGCGGCGTACTTTGAGTTCTACAATCGGGAGCGTCGGCATCAAAGCCTGGAGTGTCGTACGCCGTGGGAAATAGACCAGGCCGGAACCTGAGGGGGTGAGGGCACTCCGGCGGGGGTGGGGCGTTGCATAAAAGCCATTACTTGCCGACGTTGGTGACCTCGAACTTCCACGTTCCGGGAGTTATTGATGAGAAGAGTGCGTCCTCGACGCGTTGTAGCTCGATCTGCTTGCCGTTCATGGTGGTACGACAGGCACGCCAGCCATTGGTTGGCAGTTCGACCATCGCGTTGGTTCCCTTGGGAATCGTCGCGATGAGTGTAAACTTGCCATCGCTCCGTTGCCATTCTACTTCCACAATTCCGCCGTGGGTCGGCACTTTGCCTTTGGCCCAGGTTAAGTCGCATGGATTCGGTCGGATGTAAATGAACTGTTCGGGCGCATAACCGACTGTCGTAACACCCAGTATTAACGATGACATTTGTACCAATGGCGTCGAGCACCAGCCGTGGCTCACATCTCCACGATCCCACATTTCTCGAAACGACTGGGTCTGCGGAAGAATTTGCCAGCGGCGTAATTGTGTGGTGCCGTACTTATTGAACAGGCCCGCACCATCAATTGCCTGAAAGACCCAATGCATGAACCAAGGTTGAGTATTGAGCGGTTGCTCGGCAAGCACCTTCTCGACGATGGCCTTATGCTGCTTTGAGGGCCGGAAAGCATAGAGTTGTCTGGGACCAGAATGGGGGATCGTGGGGAGTTTGGGGTCTAGCTCGGTCCCGGTTGTCGGGACAATGCGATAGAGCACCGCCAGTAGGTTGACGTGCGGGCTGAAGGTTTCGATCTGTTTGTCGGCCGGAAGCCACTTGCCCGGCTTCACGGATGATTGGAAAGGGATGCCGTCGCGGTAAAGTCCTTTCGACGAGACCCATAATTCCCGGTTGAAGTTTTTCTTAATCTCGCTAAGGAGCGTTTTATATTTGGCCGATCTGTCTCGGTCGTCCATGATTGTCGCAATCGTATCTGCGCGTCGTAACCCGTCGTAGTACAGTGCCGTCAAATATCCCTGCCCGATGACCGCCGGTGGATGATGACAACCGAAGCCGCCGATGGTTACCCAGTCCATGAACATATAGTTCGGGGCCTCGGAAATTATGCCGTTCTTGCCGATCCATGAGGCGTAGGTGTCCATCAGTTCGTGGACGTAGGGAGCCATCTCCACGAGTAGGGCCTTGTCGCCGGTGAAATGGTAGTAGTCCATCAGCATTTGCAGCCAGTAGAGCGAATAGCTCGTATGGAAATTGTGGTACTTCTCGTTTTTCAAAAGCCAAGCGAACTTGCGGATGTCTTGACGGGCGAGCCAGGGCTGGCCGAATGCGTTGTAGCCGACCATTGCTTCGATGGCGTAGTCGCCGGGGTCGCTGATCGGCTCGTAGTGGTTGGGCGAATCGAGGTGGTGCGTTTGCATGCAAATCTGCACGGCCCAGCGCGAGACCTTCCATATCTTGTTGAGCTGCTCATCGCTGCACGAGAAGGAGCCGACGTAATCGACCGGCTGCGAAGTGAAGTTGGCCCCCACATCCTCGACCTCGATCGGCTCCTTCACATTTGAGAACGTGACCGTAAACGATGGCGGAATCTCATCGACGACGGGCCACTCGTAATACTGCTCGCCGCCACTAAGGATCATATCGAATTTGCGATGGGCCTGGATCGCAACGTGCGCACCCTTGCCACCTTTCAACCTGAGCGACGGATAGGCGCAAAGCACACGGTCAAATTGTACGCTAAAGCTGCCGTCCTCAGTGACGGCAATGCCGCGACCGCTTTTGGTGGCATCCGGCAGAACCTTGACACCGCCGTGAACGCCATCAATCCGTAAAATCGGATAGCGGGTCTCCATGAGCGGCGGTATCTCACTGGCAATCAGCGGGCTCCAAATATCCTTGGTGATTTCACATGCCGCCCACTTCGTATCGTCGAAACCATCGAGCCGCCAACCGGCAGGTTCTTTGCCCGCATCGTAAGTCAGGTTCGCCGAAAAACAGTCGGCTGGCGCGGCTTTCCAAGTGGCGTCGCTGGTGATGTTTTGTTTCGAGCCGTCGGGCAGCGATGCTTGGGCCTCGAAGATCAGCCCTGGGTGACCTCGCGAGACGGTATGCCCGAGCGGCCAACGATGAAAGACCTCTGCCGCGAGAATGTTTTTGCCCTTGTGGAAAAACGTCGTCAGATCGCGGTAGTCGTAGAACCAGCGTTCCGTACTTCCGCCGGCAAAATCGACGCCAATATCGACTGGCCCGCGAGAGACGAGGCGACCGTTGATATAGAGTCGATATTTCACATCGGCACTCAGCCACGCCAAGACTTGCTTGGGGGCTTCCGCGAGCGCGATCTCCTTGCGGAAGCTGGTGGCTGAGACTTTGTGCGAATCGCACGGCAGCCAAATCCATTGAGCCTGCCACGGCGTCGGCTTCTGGCAGTTGTTTTTGAAGACAAAGCCTGGGGAATAAACGCCTTCCGAGTCAACGACGGCTTGGATGCCCGGATTTTCAATCGGGCCACGGGGATCGACATCGGCAGCTTGCCCGGTCGGAGGTGCGGCGAGGGACAGGACGCAGCAAGTAGCAAAGCGCAGTAATTTCATGGGAACACCAAATTGCGTCGGGGGGCGAAAGTGTACGGGTATCGCATTATAATACGATTTTGACCGAACGCAATTTATTAACGACGACTCAAGGAGATTTAAGAGTGAAACGGCAAACCCATCCACGACGCATACGACTGTTCGACATTTTATTTGCGAGCGCTCTGCTCAGTTGGCTTGCCACGATCTCCGGTTCGGGCACAATTGCCGCCGAAGTTCCTGCCGCTCCCTCGGCAACCGACGCCGCCAACATCCCACGGACGTTCAGCACCGTCGGCAAAGAGAAATTCCTGCTCAACGGCTATGGCGAAGCGGAGTTGATGCACCACGAAGGCCGTGGCTGCCTCACGCACATGTGGTTCGGGGGCGACTGGGCCGGCTACGACAAGACCCGGCTGCGAGTTTACGTCGATGGAGAGAAGTTGCCATCGATCGACGCGGAACTCGGTCTGGGCCACGGCTATGGTTTTGGCGACAGCCAAGCTCCTTGGGGCAGTGAAAAGTTAGGCAAGACCGGCAATCCAAGCGGCATGTACAATGCGTACAAAATACCGTTTGGAAAAAGCATCCGCGTCACCGCTCAACGAGACAAAGGCTCGCCCGACGGCGCGCCGTTTTGGTGGATCGTTCGCGGCACGGAAAATCTGCCCATCACCATCGCCGGACTGCGGCTGCCTGACGCCGCCCGACTCAAGCTGCACAAACTCGATAAACATGTCGCCCAGCCGTTGGATGAATTCAACCTCTGCGATGTACACGGTTCGGGGGCTTTGTACCAGGTCACCATCGCAGCTAGGGGGCTTAACGATACCGGTGGTGGCGACGGGATTAGCTATTTGGAAGCGTGCATGAGGGCTTATATTGACGGCGCAAAGGAGGCGGTCGTGCTGTCGTCAGGATTGGAAGACTACTTCCTGGGAACGTACTACTTCAACCGAGGCCGCTATGCGAACGGCATGGCTGGACTGACGCATCTCGATGTGGCCAAACGCGAATTCTCGGCCTACCGCTTTCACGACGATGACCCGGTCTTCTTTCAAAAAGGTCTGCGGCTGACCTGCCGCTGCGGCGAACTAATCAACGGCAAGATGTCGCATAAGACACCGGTGACGGAATTTACGACGTATGCGTGGGTTTATGAGTGGTAGGGTGGTGCGTGGCTGGCGGTTGAAAAAGGGGATGATGGTGTTGGCGGGTTGTGGTTGCGTTTTCTTGTTTCGCAATGCGCGTATCGCACGGCGTACGCGGTAAGGAACTCGATGCGCCTACGCGGGACGCTTGCGCGTTTCCACGGGCGGATACGCTTGCGATGAAAACGTTCCGTTCGATGGGCAAGGAACGAACGATTCTGGAGCCGGGCAAGGAAGTCGAGCTTTATCGCCGCGACGGTCACGGCTGCCCGACGCGTATGTGGTTCGCCTTCGATTCGCGAACGCGGACCCGCATCCACGTCGATGTCCAGACCAAGCCCTTCCATCGACACGACCTACCGCAGCGCATGCATCTTTCGCTCGCGTCGCTGAAGATTGACCCAGGCCAGGGCACGCGGTTCCAGTTTTAGCAAGCGGATCAATTGCGACGGCGTGCATCGCAGAACGGCTGCCGCTTGCTTTGGCTCAAATCCTGCATCGGCCAACCGATCCAACGCCTCGGCCAGTAGCGTGGGGAAGTCATCGTGTTCGGCACTCAAACTCAGCACCTTGCCGCCGCAACGCGATTGCCAAAGAGAACTGGGCAGATGGTCCGCGCCGCGAGGTTGCCGAACTTCCACGGCCAAATTCACTCTGAGCCGGAATAGGGCTACAACCTGATTCCGGGCTTGGCTGCGGCGTTCGCTTGCCTCGGCGCGAATGCCCGTCGGCAAGTGATGCAAACTGACCGCCGTTTCCACCTTATTGCGATGCTGCCCCCCCGGCCCCGACCGACGCAACCGCCGCACTTCGCACTGGGCAATCAATTGCTCGGTATTGCTTGCGGCGGGGTGGAGCGTATTGGATGGGGTCATGCCTAAGGCCGGCGGTAGATTACTTTTTCAGGGATGTCGCGGACTTTTGCTTCAATGCCTCGAGTTCCTCATCGCAGATGAACCCCAAGCGGTCGTTTTTAATCATCGCCGCACACCAGGCAACCACATCGCTTGGGGGCAGGTCGCACTTTTTGAGGGCCTTAATGACCACCTCGATACACTCTTCGATCTCATCGGACATCAACCCTTCGTCGCTCGACTCGACCTGATAGCTGCCGAGCTCCATCAAACCGATCGAAAGTTCCATCGCCTGCCGCAACTCCCCTCGTTCGATCAAGCGGCCTAGGTTTTTTTTCACCTCGTCGTAGGCATTGCTGTCGTAGTCGAAATCGCTATTGCAATCCCGCTCGTCGAAGTCGGTCGCGACGGAGATTGCATGTCGAGTTGCCGCGACTAACTCCGTCGGCGAGGCTTCCAGCTTGAATTTAGCAGCGAGCCGCTTTAGGATTCCGAGATCGTCTTTGGCTAACGCGACCACGATATCGATCAAGGCCTCCTTGGTCTGTTTTGAAAGCGCCTTCCGCAGCTTTCCCGCAAGATCGACCGGCTTGTAGAGACGCCGCACTTTTTTTAATTTACGTTTGGCCAAATTGAGTCTCCTTATAGATCGCAATCAAAAGACTTGCCGCAGTGACTTTCCGATCCATACGCTAACCTTTTTTACCCACTTCCGACGCTTGTGGGCCGCATTTATTCACGGTGACGTTCGCTTGCCGAACAATATCCAAACTTCGCCAGCAGTACCACGAGCCGATCGTTGCGTAAGGTCTCCAGGGCGCGGCCAGTTCGTGGCATTGCTTCTTGTTCGGCAAATCATCGAGGCCGTACAGGTTCTTTATCGCGCTGCGGACACCCAAGTCGTCCACCGGCAGCACGTCGAGTCGGCCCAACGAAAATATCAGAAACATCTCGGCGGTCCAACGGCCAATGCCTTTTACCTGCGTTAATGTTTCAATGACCGCTTCATCGTCCATACGGCCAAGTCGGGCAAGCGGCACCGTGCCATCGGAGACCTTGCCGGCTAGGTCCAGTAAAGAGGACGCCTTTTGACGCGATATGCCCACGGCTCGAAGTCCCGCCTCGGTTTGGCGGGCCAGATTATCCGGCGTAAGACCTTCCGGTTCCAGCAATTCGTTTAAGCGGCCGCGAATGGTGCGAGCGGCGGCAGTCGATATTTGTTGCGATACGATCGATTGGGTCAGAATAATGAATCGATTCCGCTCGGGCCTTAGCGTAAATGGGCCGACGGCGTCGATCAACTTACGCAGGATGCGATCCGCTTTGCGGAGATGGGCCACGCCGGCGGCATTTTGTTGTTGTCGATTCATAACCACAAGGATACCATGCTTCAGGCACGTTGCAATTCCCGTGCGTCGATATTATGAATAGGAATTTACGACCTGCGTTACTTCAGCTTGCAATCGTTCTTCGATATGAAATACAACTACATCGCTTTGCTCCGCGCCGTGAATGTCGGCAAGACCTGGATCAAGATGGCCGACCTTCGCCAGATGCTCGCGGCCGAGGGATTTCAAACGGTCGAGACCTATATTCAAAGCGGCAACGTTCTTTTTGCCTCCAACGATGCCAAATCCCAATGCAGTCGCGTGATTGCCGAGTTGCTGGAGAAGGCTTGCGGCACGCCCGTTCGCGTCTTTGTGAAAAACGCCAAGGAATTGGCCGAAGTTGCCGCCGGCAATCCGTTTCTCGACGAGCCATCGATCGATCCGTCAACGCTTCACGTCACCTTTCTTCAAGAAAAGCCAAAGAGGCCGACTCTTGCGAAACTCGCGGAAATCCACGCGCGGGACGATCGATACGCGGCGGTGGGCGACATAATTTATCTCCATTGCCCTAACGGCTATGGCCGCACCAAGATATCGAATATGGCCCTAGAAAAGGCTCTGGAG